>CAZKCF010000042.1:0-5929 GCA_964551365.1 uncultured archaeon | reverse complement strand
AAATAGCCGCATGTAGTTTGTTAGCCCCGGCAGGATTCGAACCTGCGTCGCCCGGTTTCTCCAGCGCGTAACTCGCGCACCCCTTTTTTTTCTTTTGGGGATGAAACACCTTTTCTTTTCGGGAAAAGAAAAGTGGGTTCCTCCAAAGCCGGGCAGGATTGGCCACTACCCTACGGGGCTGTCTTGGAATAAATATAAGCGCATTTAGTTTAATAAGCGTTTTCCGACGGGGATTATGTTGACGGGTAGGATGGACTATAGAGTATCGTGTGAGACGGCGCTCCCAAACATCCTGTTTCGGCGCTAAACAGCATAACAGGGTATAACCAAGTTATCTATCGGTGCATAGTCATCTGTTATCACAGGAACGTCATCGGTCTTTAGCGGCGTAAAATGTTTATCGGCGAACTCTTGAAGACCCATACACGCAGCATTCACCGTAAAATCTTCAGATTTACCTTTTTTCGCAATTATCAACACATTGTTGAGATCTTTTTCGTTGGCTTCAAACACGTAGAATGCGTACACGTTGGGGAAAACCGTCTGATAGGTTTTGTATACGGATCTCGGGAACTTTGAGCACTCGCCACCCACGGTTGACACGACGTTTACTAGAACAACACCGTCCTCAGTCAGATGTTTGGAGATATCTTCTGCGGTCTCACGCGTCATAAGATGGAACGGAACTGATGAACCCGCATCATATGCGTCGACCACTATAAGATCATATCTCTCCGGTGAGTTCCTGAGGAATACGCGAGCGTCTTCACTAAAGACCTTGACATCGTCTGGCATGAAAAAGTAGTTTCGTGCAACATAGTTGACCACAGGATCGATGTCCACGCTATCAACATCAACGCCATACTCATCACAAAAAATCCTTGACCCAAGACCGGCCCCAGTACCTAAGACAAGAGCCCTCTTTATTTTCGGATTGAAAGCGAACGCCAGTTTAAGATGATGGTAATACGGGTGCAAAATTTCGTTACTATCCAATGATATGGACCCCTGGTATATGCCATCAAGAAACAACGCTCGTTGATTTTCCTTATCCAAAACATCAACAACATGATAAGAGGTTTGCTTATGGAACACGAAATCCTCATCAGTCTGCGGCGCTAATCTACAAGACAAAAAAACAGGTAGTAAAAAGACACACACGGCAAGTACAAAATCTTTTTTTCGTAGGATTAGTAGGGAGGTTAAAAAAAGAAGCACGCTGACACTATTTAATATCTGACTCAAGTCAAGTAGCTGGATAAGTACGAAACCTGTCAAAAATGTGCCAAAAATGCTACCCACAGCAGATAGTGCATAAAGGCCGCCTGCTGTTCTTCCGACCCGGTTCAGATTTTTTGTTTCAAGCTTTACCACATAGGGGGAGACAATTCCAAGTAAAACACTGGGGATAAAGAGAACTCCCAATGACCAGACAAGTGGCCGAAACTTGAAGGCAAAATTCTCTGTAAACGGCAGTAAGAGACCAGAGATTAGTGTAATAACGGTAAAAAAAACAGCCGACAAGAGGATTATGCCGGATAGTACTCTCTGCCGCGGCGTATTGTCAGCTATTCTTCCTCCAGCATAGTAACCAACGCTAAGCGCCGCAAGCACAACTCCAACCATGCTAGTCCACGTGAAGATTGTGTTACCAAAGTAGGGCGCAGCCATCCGGACTCCAACAAACTCGAGAACCATTACTGCCAGACCACAGTTGAAAACAACAAACTTAAGCTTCATCCTATTTATTGATGAGGAATACTGTGGGAGTAGTTGAACCATCATTCAAATTCATTTAACTTGGGGGTACGCTTGGTTAAATACTTACGGATTTGTTTGGAGTACTCATTTTCTAAAATATTTTATTAACGAGGGGGTATTCTTGTTGGGACATAATGAGCGCAATACACTCACCTAAAAAAAAGCATAATTAGAGAAGTACGGTTGATAACATCTCTTTGGGAGCAAATTAAGGTGTCTAGTGGAATAGCCGACTGCCAGAGTAGGGAATATTAACGTCTTATCGGCTAAAACGCTTGAGATGCTTTTGAGGGTTTTAAAGCCCAACGCACAACGTAGTTATTGCGCCCATCGGGATTCGAACCCGAGTCATCAGCTGTCCTCTGAACCCGTTTTGGGGTGAAGCCCTTTTTTAAAGGGCTCCTTGGAAGGCTGAGGTCCTACCAGACTAGACTATGGACGCTTTTTGTTTTTTCAGGTTTATTGTTCTGGAGTATATTATTATAAGTGTGGTTTAAATATATTGTATCGGTGGTTTGTATGGAAAATCTGATTGTGTTGAACTTTAAGACTTACGAGCAGTCTACGGGAAAAAATGCGTTGAAGCTTGCGGGAATATGCGACAAGGTTGCTTCTGAGACTGGGGCGAAGATTATTGTCTGCCCGCAGCTTGCTGACTTGAGGAGTGTTGCGGACGCGGTTAGCATACCGGTTTACGCCCAATGTGTTGAAAACATCAAGCCGGGGGGGAATAGTGGACATGCGTTGCCCGAGGCTGCGAAGACTGCGGGGGCTTCAGGCTCGCTTGTGAATCACTCAGAGTTTAGGCTGCTTTTTGCCGACGTTGACGCGCTTGTTGTCAGGTTGAGGGAGCTTGGTTTGACGAGCATAGTTTGCACTAACAACGTTGGTGTTACGAAGGCGGCTGCGGCATTGGAGCCGGATTTTGTGGCAATAGAGCCGCCGGAGCTTATTGGATCGGGTATTTCGGTTTCGAAGGCTCAGCCGGGTGTCATAACCGATTCAGTTAATGCTGTGAAAAAGATTAACCCTAAGGTTAAAGTCTTGTGTGGAGCGGGCATAACTACTGCTGAGGATTTGAAAAAAGCCATTGAGTTGGGTTCGTGCGGTGTTTTGCTTGCTTCAGGCATAGTCAAGGCGAGCGACCAGGAGAAGGCTTTGAGGGATTTAGTCGAAGGTTTGCCTTAAAAATGTTTGTCTTCCCAAGGCAGAAGAGATTTAACGTAGGGGGGGTTAACGTTGGGGGTCAGATGAACAACCCCTGCGTGCTGGTAGGCACCATATTCTACGAGAAGGAGAGTCTTTTTTCTGACAAATCATGCAACACCTTTGACAGAAAAAAAGCCGAAGTATTGTTGAACAAGCAGGATGAGTTAAGCGACGAAGTAGGCTGCCCCTGCATGGTTGACGTATACGCGTCCACAGAAGACACTCTGTTGGATAGGCTGGCGTTTGTCGCAGATAAAACCGAAAAACCGTTTATGATAGACTCGACCGACGCTAAAACCCGGCTGGCGGGCGTAAGATACGTTGACGAGGCGGGTTTAAGCGATAGGACAGTCTATAATTCAATAAACGCCGGAGTAACCCAAGAGGAAATAAACGCGCTAAGAGATTCCGGCGTGAATGCTGCCATTGTGCTGGCTTTTAACCCAGTGAACAACTCGCTTAACGGCAAACTGCAGATTCTGGAAGACGGCGGGGGGATATTGGAGAACGGCCTGTTGGAGATTTCACGTGAATGCGGCATAAAAAAACCGCTCTTGGATACTGGCGTGACCAGCATCGGGAACAACGCCGGCTCGTCAGTAAGAGCAGTCACAGTGCTGAAGGCAAAATTCGGCCTCCCAACAGGCAACGGAGTACACAACGTCGTGTCAGCGTGGAGTTGGGTTAAAAACAGGAACGCAAAAAGCTTTGTGGACTGCGCGTCCAACGCCTTGGTTAGGCTGATGGGCGCGGACTTCATACTTTATGGTCCGATAGAGTATTCTGAGCGGGTTTATGACACGATAGCTTTGGTTGAGTGCCTGATTGGGGAGGCTGTTGAGGAGATGGGCTTGAGTTTGTCGAAAAAACATCCCTCGCAGAGGCTGAGTTAACATGCGGGGCAATGATGCGATAAAAAGGGGCGTTGACTCCCGGTTCAAGGAAGTTGCGTGTAAGCTGAAGAAAAAAACCGGCTGCAGGCTTGACAAAAAAGGTTTTTTTGTTGTCCACGTTGACTCGAGAAACTATAGGATTGTGGTTGAACACTACGCCTACGACAGGAAACTGAAAAACAAGTTTTTGGGTACCAAGGCGAAAGAATTGTGTGACACAATATTGGACAACGGCTTGGTGTCAGACTTAGGGCACGCAAGCTACCTTGGAAGAGAACTAGCGAAAGCGGAAATCGCGCTTAAAAATGGGTTGAAGTACAGGCAGGATAAAAGCTTGGTAATATGATTAACGGCTGATGCGGTATTCTTTCACTATGTTTTCGATGGAGATATCTCGTTCTGACAGAATATTCCGGAGCACGTTTGATGGGACGTAAAAACAGCCGTCTATTTCACTAAGGAATGAGGAATCCGCGACACGCACTCCCTCAGCTGACAGAATACGCTTGTTTGAGGCTATGTTAGTGAACACGAGCTGGACTTCGCGCAGTTTAGGCAAATCGGATGCCGTCAGATTTTTTCTCACCACTATTACTCCGCTGACGCTTTTAGGGTATACGCCGACTGGAGTGAATTCGCCTGACGTAACCCGGTCCCACGCGTCCTGCAGCCTTGAGAACTGGTGAAGCCGCTGCTGTAACACAGAGACATTCTTTCTCAGGTTTCTGGCTATCGTCTCGCTTCTAACCAAAACCCTATCGTTTTTAACTTCAAGGGTGTGTGTCTTGCCAGCCAAAAGCAACTGCCGTCTGAGGCTGGAAAGCTCCTTATCCTTTAATTCAACATATTCCCTAAGCGCCCGGCATTGTCGTTCAAGTTGTTTCACGCGCCTCTGCTCATCGGGTTTCTTTTGCTCTTCAGCCAGCGTTTCAGGCGAGTCTGCTTTCTGCGGGGGCGTATAAAGCTTCTTTAAGGCATCGTCAACGGAGTAACCCTGCAGCAGCAGATGTTTTACTTCATCGCCTAAACCCATTGAAGCTATCTTCTGAAACTTGTTTTTATAGCTTTGGTAGGCTGTCAAGGCAGCAGCCAACGCATCCCTCTGGTGTGCGTCCGAAATCTGGAAGATTCGAGTGTGTTTTATTTTGTCGTCGACTGATAGGGACTGAGTTGGCTCATACAGCGGTGACCCGAGTTTGGATGAAAGGGTTACTAGAAGGCCGGGAGCGGGATTCACGTCTGACGCTATGAGAGACGGCTTGCCCAAGGAGATTATGTAGTCTATTGTCTTGTTTAATCCGAGGTTCTTGGAGCTTGTTAGAGCCACAAGATTACCGTCGAAGTCCAGAGCAGCGATTCCTGTTGTGGTGCCTGGGTCAACACCTACAATCAAGTGTTTCATGCATCAACTAACTTTTTTTGCTCTTCTTTCACAGGATATTCTCCAGTCAGACAAGCCATACAAAGATCTTCCTTAGGCAAACCTATAGCCTCAACGAGACCGCCAATGGTCATGTACTTCAGGGAATCAGCACCAATAAGTTCACCAATCTGCTCAACAGTCTTTTCCACTGCAATAAACTCGTCGCTCGTCTGCATGTCTATCCCATAGGGGCACGGATGCTTTATCGGCGGGCAAGATATTCTGACGTGAACCTCAGAGGCGCCGGCGTTCTTCAAAAGCTTTATAAGCCTCCGCTGCGTCGTCCCCCTGACAATAGAGTCGTCAATCAAGATAAGTCGCATCCCCGTTATCTCGCTTACGATTGGATTCAACTTTACCTTAACGCTGGAAGTGCGCTGTTTTTGCTCTGGCATGATGAAGGTTCGGCCTATGTACCTGTTTTTAATCAAGCCTTCGCTGTATTTCATCTTGGACTGCCTGTGGTAGCCTATCGCGGCGGTTATGCCTGAGTCGGGGACTGCAATAACAACATCGGCTTTGACTTTGTCGTCCTTAGCCAGTATCTTGCCGAGGTTCTTTCGCACCTCATAGACTGAAACACCATTTATGATGGAATCAGGCCTTGAAAAATAAACGTACTCGAACATACAGTGTGCCAGCC
>CAZKCF010000041.1:0-6453 GCA_964551365.1 uncultured archaeon | reverse complement strand
GAATACTATCATTAAATAGTTAGACTACTATTAGGATAGTATCAGCGTTTACATACCAGATGCATGCGATTATGAAGAAGGTTGGGATAGTAGGGTATGGGGCGTACGTGCCAAAATACAGGATAAAAGTCGAAGAGATAGCCAACGTGTGGGGCGACGACCCAGTGAGAATAAGCAGCGGACTAGGAGTCCAAGAAAAAAGCGTCCCAGCACTCGACGAAGACACAATAACAATCTCGGTCGAATGTGCCAGAAACGCACTAAAACACAGCAAGATAAAGCCCGCAGAAATTGGTGCCATATATGTGGGCTCTGAAAGCCACCCGTACGCGGTAAAGCCGACTGCGACAGTGGTGGCCGACGCAATAGGCGCCACGCCAGACCTCACTGCCGCAGACTACGAGTTCGCATGCAAGGCGGGCACAGCAGCCATACAAACGTGTATGGGCCTTGTGGCAGGAGGCTACATAAAATACGGCATGGCAATAGGCGCAGACACCTCCCAAGGCAAGCCCGGAGACGCTCTCGAATACACTGCAAGCGCCGGAGGATGCGCTTACATAATCGGCGCGGACAATCTTGTGGCTGAGATAATAGACACATACTCGTTCACGACAGACACGCCAGACTTCTGGCGCAGGGACGGCCAAGAGTTCCCAGAGCACGGCGCACGATTTACAGGAGAGCCAGCATACTTCAGGCATGTCATGAGCGCCGCGAAGGGTATGCTGGAGAAGCAGAAGATGAAGCCTGCAGACTTTAATTATGTCGTGTTCCACCAGCCTAACGGAAAATTCCCTGTCCGCGTGGCTGAAAAACTCGGCTTCAGCAAAAAACAGTTGGAGTTCGGCCTACTCACGCCGGTTATAGGAAACACGTATTCTGGAGCAACGCCGCTGGGCCTCTCAAGCGTCTTGGACAACGCTAAGGCAGATGACATGATTCTTGCAGTGTCATACGGCTCGGGCGCGGGTTCAGACGCGTTCATAATAAAGGTGACTGAAGAGAATGAGAAGCGCAGGAACCCAAACCCCGTCGTAAAATACATTGAGGATAAAGATTACGTGAACTACGCAGTATACGCGAAACACAAGAAGAAAATCAAGGGAGTGATGCTGTAAAATGCGGGTTGGAATAATCGGGGTCGGGATGACAAAGTTCGGGGAACTGTGGGAGGAAAGCTACAGAGACCTCGTGGCCGAAGCAGGTAGCAAGGCGATAAGCGACGCCGGTATAGACGGAAAAAACGTGGACGCAGGCTACGTGGGCTCAATGTCGCCCGGACTATTCATAGGGCAGGAACACGTTGGCTCACTCGTCGCAGACTACGCAGGCTTAATAGGGATAGCCGCGACAAGAGTTGAGGCAGCCTGCGCTTCAGGAGGGCTGGCGTTGAGGCAGGCTTATCTTTCCATAAAATCAGGCGTAAATGACATTGTGGTGGCAGGCGGCGTGGAAAAGATGACTGATGTGACGGTAGGCCAAGCCACAGTCGCATTGGCCGGCGCCGGAGACCAAGAATGGGAGGCCTTCCATGGGGCAACGTTCCCTTCAATTTACGCGCTCATGGCGCAGTTGCACATGCGGGAGTATGGCACAACCGAAGAGCAGTTGGGGATGGTTGCAGTAAAAAACCACCACAACGGGGCCATGAACCCGAACGCGCAGTTCCAGTATGAGATTACTTTGGCTGATGTCATGAAGTCTTCGCCGGTGTCAACGCCGCTTAAGCTTCTGGACTGTTCGCCAATATCAGACGGCGCGGCGGTCGTCATACTCGCAAGCGAGAAAACGTGCAAAAAATACACTGAGAACCCGGTTTGGGTTACTGGCTCAGGTCAGGCGAGCGACACTCTCGCATTGCACGACAGGGAATGCCTTTATAAGACTGAGGCTGCGGTCAAGGCCGCGAAACAAGCGTACAAGATGTCGGGGAGGACTCCAAAACAGATTGACTTTGCTGAAGTGCACGACTGCTTCACGATAGCCGAGATAATGGCAATAGAGGCATTGGGTTTCTGCGACTTCGGTGGTGGCGGTAAAATAACGGAAGCCGGTGAAACAAAAATAGGCGGCATGATTCCAGTAAACACAAGCGGAGGACTCAAGTCTAAAGGACACCCCGTCGGCGCTACAGGAATAGCGCAGGCCATTGAAGCTACACTCCAGCTGAGGGGTGACGCCGGTAAACGCCAGGTCAAGGACGCTAAGGTTGGTTTAACGCACAATGTCGGCGGCTCGGGAGCCACTGCAGTAGTGCACATTTTCGAGAGGGACTAAGATGAGTGAGGGACTTGCATTACACTGGAGGCTTATAGAACAGAGGTACAAGCTTGTTGGAGTCGAATGCAAAAACTGCGGCAGACGATTCTTCCCTCAGCGGCCGCTGTGTCCAGTATGCAGGAGGAAAGGTAAAATAAACAAGATAGAGTACTCTGGTGAAGGCACAGTCTACGCCCACACAACAGTCCACGTCCCGCCCACAGGATTCGATTACCAGAAACCCTATGTCCTCGGCATAATAAAACTCAAAGAAGGCCCGCTTATTATGGCGCAGATTGTTGACTGCCGCCCTGAAGAAGTCGAAATCGGCAAAAAAGTTAGGATGGTCTTTAGGAAGATAACAAGTGACGGCGACAAAGGCGTGATATGCTACGGCTATAAGTTCAAGCTCGTTTGATTATGGAGCAACCGACTAAGCGTCTGCTGGTGCCGCTTGACGGCTCAAAAAACGCTATGATAGCCCTCTATTTTGCAGTAGAGTTGGCGAAGATGATTAAAGCAGACATAGTCTTATTCCACGCCACAGACACCAGCACGAACGTCGAAAGCAACACTGAAGTTAGACGGATGCTGAAAGAAGCGCAACTTCTGGTCGTGAACCGCGGGCTGAACGTTGAAACAAAAATCGGCAAGGGTGAAGCGTGGAAGAGCATAGTCCTCGAAGCCAGAAAAGGGTATTATATGGTTGTCATGGGCTCCCGCGGACTAAGCGGAATAAACAGGCTGATTGTAGGCAGCGTGACGGAAAACGTCATAAAACACGCTCCATGCCCGGTGACTATTGTAAGAAAATAGAGTAAAAAAAAAAGACTATGACGCCGCGAGGATGCGGCGCCTTAACTCAGAATGTTGCTATTTTTCCTTTAACACACCGGTCAGTCATTGACGTTACGTTTGCGAGCCAGCGGTCGGTTATGTCAAACGCCTTCTTCTCCAAACGCCTGTCGCCGTTAAGTTGCACTGACGCCACAAGCGGGCGGTCTATGGGCTTCCCTATCTGGCTCATCAGCCTGACGTAAACCTGCTCAGCGCCTTCAGCCGCTATGTCGTTGGCTATGACGTTCGACAGCAGGTTGTAGAGTTTTCCAACATGGTTCACCGGGTTTTTGCCTGCAGTAGCTTCCATGCTCATCGGCCTGTAGGGAGTAATCAAACCGTTCGCCCTGTTTCCTCTGCCCACAGAACCGTCGTCACCCTGCTCGGCGCTCGTTCCGGTGACTGTGAGGAACACGCTCTCGTTTTTGTAGTCGTCTCCGGTGTTTATTTCAACTTTGACGTCTTGGTCTGTGATTGACGCGACAAAGTCTTTCACGAGCTTTGTCTCCTCCTCGATTATTCCCCGGTAGTCTCTGATGCTTTTTATGTGCTTGGATATCATCGCGTTGCATGTCGTCAGCACGATTTTTTCTTTATGGCGTTCTCCCATGACTTTGATGTCTTGGCCAGATGCCTTAATCTTTTTTTTCATCTTACCGTTCATGTAACGCTCCACCTCATAAGTGAGCTTCTCTGTCAGCGTGAACGGCCCGAACCCAACTCCGAACGACGTGTCATTCGACTTGGGCACACCCTTCCGCCCGAAAACACACCGCAAGTCGGACGACCCCATGCCGATTCTCTGGTCTATCACCACATTGTTTTCCACATCAAGATTGGGGAAATTCTGCTTCAAATAGTTTTTCGCTGCCTTCACTGCTATCTGACCCACGGGAACCAATTCGCGGTCAACTTCAGTCGTCGCCCTCCCAGAAAGCAGAATGTATATCGGAGAAACCACTTCACCAGCACCCCACACGGGATTGCTTCGGCCGCCAACAAGCTCCACCTGATCGGTGTTGTGGTGCATTATACAACCATACCTCTTCAAGTACTCATTAGAGAGCGCCCGGCTCACAGCCTCAGCCAAGCCGTCGCATATGCTGTCAGGGTGGCCTACGCCCTTTCGCTCAACAAGCTCTATGTCCTGCCGCGCAAGCGGCAGGCTGTCCATAAACTCGACGTAGATGTTCCTCATTTTTTAGTCGGATATTCCGTCAGTAGTTACTTCGAAAACGCATTCAGCATCAGGCATGCTGGGAGAGTCAATCAGCTTTGCAACCCTCTTCTCGCCCTTACCTTTCCTCAAGTAGACCCGGAAGGTGGAATGGTGGCCGACTATGTGGCCGCCTATGGGCGATGTCGGGTCGCCGAACATTATGTCGGGCCGCGCCATAACCTGGTTTGTGACGATTACGATGGCGTTGTGCAGGTCGGCAACCTTCCTTTGGAGGACGTGCATGTGGCGGTTCAGCTTCTGCTGCCGTTCGGCGAGAGTCCCCCTGCCAGTGTATTCAGCCCTGAAGTGTGATGTGAGCGAGTCAACTACAAGGAGCTTGATTTTCTTTTCTTCCATAAGTTCAGCAGCCTTCTCGGCCAAAAGCATCTGGTGGTCTGAGTTGTAGGCTCTTGCAACCTGAATGTGTTTCAGAACCTCCTGCGGGTCAAGCTTCAAGGCCTCTGCCATCTGAGTTATCCTATCAGGCCTGAACGTGTTTTCAGTGTCAATATAGATGGCTCCACTGTCCAAGCCGCCTTTTTCAACCGGAAGCTGCACGTTAACCGCAAGCTGGTGCGCTATCTGGGTTTTTCCTGAACCGAACTGTCCGAAGAGTTCTGTTATGGCCTGCGTTTCTATGCCGCCTCCGAAGAGTTTGTCGAATTCCTTGCTGCCTGTGGTGAGTTTGCCTATCTGCTTTCTCTTTTCCAGTATTTCCAAACCGGACTCAAAGCCCATCTCAAGGGAGCCTCGAGCGGACTCTATCACCTTTTTCGCCCGGTCTTGAGTTAAACCAGCGTCAACTAGTTCGCCTATCGATGCGGTTGCGATAGCCTCTATTGTAGTGTAACCCGCCTCGCGGAGTTTTTCTGCAATAGAATCTCCCACGCCATCCAAGTCCTCCAAATCCATGATAGAAGAATAAAGTATTGTAATACGAGTAAAAAAAGCTTTAGTCTGTGAAAGCCGAAAGCTTCTTTATCATGGCGTCGCCGCCGACAACCGAATGCTCCAAGACGTCTATCAGAGTCTTGGCGGGAGTAATCCTGACCTTCCCCTCATAACGCTTCTCCAAGAGTACATCCTTCAGGTTACTTTCAGGGATTATAACCTCCTTTATGCCCGCTTCAATCGCAGCCTCAATCTTCTGCGTCACGCCACCGACAGGCAGAACCTCGCCCCGAACAGTCAAAGAACCAGTCATCGCAACATCCTGACGAACCTTAATACTCTCAAGAGCAGAAATAACCGCGACGGCAACACTCACTGAGGCGCTGTCTCCCTCAACACCCTCATACGTTTGCAGGAACTGTATGTGGATATCGTGGTTGGAAACGTCTTTCCCACTAAGCTTCTTGAAGAGCGCGGAAACGTTTGTGACAGCCTCCTTGGCGATTTCACCCAGCTTGCCGGTCGCCATTATCTTGCCTGAACGCTTGCTCTGCGACGGCGCAACTTCCGCTACTATAGGCAAGACTGTCCCGCCTTCGCCCATTACAGCAAGCCCGTTCACCCTCCCAACCTTAAGCCCTGCAGTAACAAGAATGTTGTATTCCTTCTTTTTCTCAAGATACACGTCCCCAACCTGCTGCTCGAGCGTGCGCGCAGACTTCTTGGCGTCCAAAACGTCTTGGGCGGTAACGTACTTGTGACCTGCCTCCAACGCTATGTCGCCGGCAGCGCGTATTAAACCACCAAGCTCGCGGAACTTGAGGGTTAGTTTATCACGCATGCCCGCCTTGCGTTTGCTCTCATGTATTATTTCCCCAACAGCATCCTTCGTGAAGTGAGGTATCTTGCCGTCCTTCGACACCTCCTGCGAGACAAACTGGACAATCTTCTTACGGTTTTCGTCGCTGTCGTCTATCATGTCTTTCATGAAAATCTCGTAACCATAACCCCGTATCCTAGACCTTAACGCAGGATGCATGTGCTCGAGTATGTGTATATTCCCCGCAGCAACAAGTATGAAGTCACACGGCACGGGGTCAGTCATAACCATCGCGCCAGAACTCATCTCGCTTCGCCCGGTTATCGGAATCTGCTTCTCCTGTATCCCAGTCAAAAGATCCTGCTGCGAATGCCCAAGTGTCCCGACCTCGTCGATGAACAACACGCCCTTGTTGGCCTTGTGT
>CAZKCF010000040.1:0-6463 GCA_964551365.1 uncultured archaeon | reverse complement strand
CGTGTATTGACGTGACTACTGCACCGTCTGAAAGCTCTGAGCCGGCGTCAACAGCCTTCTCGGCAAGATACATGTCAAAGCTCTCGCGGGAAGTGAAAAACCCCTTATCGCCCTTGAACTTCAGGTCAACATGGCGGGCGCCGTATTTAACCCTGACGCCGTCGATCGGCTTCTCCTGCAATACATTGGGGACGCTAAAGTCTAGAAGAGACTGAGTGTGCGCAGATATTGCTCCACCGCATGTTTTATATCGCGGTAGCTTTTCTTTCTCCAGTATCAGAGTCTTCAAGCCCTTAAGAGAGCATTGCCTTGCCGTCGTCGCCCCAGCGGGGCCGGCTCCAACAACTATGACGTCATATGGCAACGTCTGTCACCTATTTTATTTTCGCGCCGGGTGAAGCTTCCTTGTCGGGGGTCAACAATATGGGCTTGCCTTCGTCTGCGGCAAGAAGCATGCCTTCAGACAGGACTCCGCGGATTTTCACGGGCTGAAGGTTTGTTACAATTACGATTTTTTTCCCAACAAGCTCGTCCTTGGAGTATGCGCCGCGTATTCCGGCGACAACCTGTCGTTCGCCCAAGACGCCCAAGTCTACTTTAAGCAGGTAAAGTTTTTCGGCGTTAGGGTGGTCTTCCACGGTTTTTATAACCCCCACCCTCAAGTCCATTTTCTCAAACTCCTTGTAGTCTATTTCAGCCATTTTCTCAACAACCTTCTCTTTTTTCTTGCTCTTTTTTAGATACGTTTCCTCAAACTGCCTGATTTTGTCGTCCTCTATTTTAGCGTACAATGAAGCTACTTTCCCAATCTTATGGCCTGGCTTAATCAGCATACTCCCAGCATCATCCCATCTACTCTGCGATACGCTTCCCTCAATGTTTAGCATACGCCAAATCCGTTCGGAAGAGTCCGGCAGCATCGGGTAAACTACAACCGCAAGAGAAGCCACCAAGTTCGCGCAATTGTACAAGGTTGTGGAGTTTTCGTTCTTCCATGGCTCCTTCTTCTGGAAGTATTGGTTTCCTGCTGTTGCAGCCGACATCAGCCTTGAAACTGCTGACCTGAAGTGGAATTTCTCTATTTCTTCCCCCACAAAGGAAGGAAGATTTTTTATTGTGCTGGCGATTGCTTCATCGTCTGCGTCGGCTTTGCCAGATGGTTTGGGCACTTTGCCGCCGTTTTTTTCAAGGAACATCATGGTCCTGTTCACGAAGTTCCCGAACGTTGCGATAAGCTCGTTGTTCACCTTCTCCTGGAACTCCTTCAGAACGAAGTCGCTGTCGTGGGTTTCGGGCGCAATCGAAATCAAGTAGTATCTCACTGCGTCAGCGTCGAATTCATTCAGTAGGTCATGAAGCCATATCACCCAGCCTCTGCTGGTGGACATTTTTTTGCCTTCAAGGTTCAGGAACTCGTTTGACGCAATCTGCCACGGCAGGTTATAGGTGCCCTCAGCCATCAGGATTGCGGGCCATATGACAACATGGAAGGGGATGTTGTCTTTGCCTATGAAGTGGACTACTTTAGTGTCACTGTCCAGCCAGTATTTTTTCCAATCATCTTTACTGCCGCCTCCTTTCTTGGCCTTGTTTTCAGCCCACTCGATTGTAGAGCTTATGTAGCCTATTGGCGCCTCAAACCAGACGTAAAGCACTTTACCTTCAGCTTCAGGCAGGGGCACGGGTATCCCCCAGGTTATGTCGCGTGTTATCGCGCGGTCTTGCAGGCCCTCGTTAACCCAGCCTACGGCAAAGTTTTTCGCGTTCGACGGCAGGTTTTCGCTGAGCTTGTGTTTTTCCTGCCCGTTGACCCATTTTTTTATTCTTTCGCCGAATTTGCTCAGCTCGAAAAACCAGTGTTTGGTTTCCCTCATCTCGGGAGTTGTGCGGCATATCGAGCAGTAGGGCTTCGACAGCTCGTGCGGCTCAAGCTGTTTCCCGCACGCTTCGCATTGGTCGCCGCGTTGGTCTGGGCTGCTGCAATGGGGGCAGACGCCTTTGACGTACCTGTCGGGCAGAAACCGGTTGCATTTAGGGCAGAACGGTCTTTCAACAACCTCATCGTGTATGAAACCGTTTTCAAGTATCTTCAGGAAGAATTTTTGGGATAAATCGTAGTGGACTTTCCGGTCTGTGCCTGAGAAGTTGTCGAATGCCACTCCAAGTTTCTTGAACGCCTTCTCCTGCACATCATGGTATTTTTTCACCACGTCTTTGGGAGAAACACCCTCTTGGTCGGCGGTGACAGTGATTGGCGTGCCGTGCTCGTCAGTCCCGCATATGTAGATAACGTCCTCGCCTTTGAGTCGCAGGTACCTCGTGTACAAGTCCGCAGGCAGGTATGCGCGTATGGCGTGCCCGACGTGCACCGGCCCGTTGGCGTAGGGTAATGCTGCTGTGACGAGGTAGCGTTTTGTCATGTAATGTTATCGCAGGGGTCGCATAAAAAATGTTTTATATGTTTTTCAGCTGAGCGTCTAGTTTTTCCTTGATTTTGGACTTTTGGACTGAGCCCACAATTCGTTCAACAAGCTTTCCGTTCGCGTAAAGCAGTAGCGTGGGTATGCTCATTATGCCCAACTCAGTGGGAGTGTTTTTGTTTTCGTCGACGTTTAGTTTGCCGAAAACTACTCTGCCGGAGTATTCAAAAGCCAGTTCATCGACTACTGGGGAGATTATTCTGCATGGCCCGCACCATGGGGCCCAGCAGTCGATGAGAACCACCGGGCTTGAGTTCACGACCTTATTGAAGGTCTGGTCGGTTACGTCTAAAACACCGCTCAAAGTGAACACCTCATTTTAACCGCAGGAGCCGCCTGAGGCGGTCGGAGTAACCGTCCCTGACGTGGTGTTCAACGTAACGCTGCATCCCTCAAGGTCCTTGTTCATCTCACAGACGTTTGCCTTAATCTGCTCTGGAGACATTGCTCCGCTAGACAACACCTGGTTGTTGATGAAGAATGTTGGAGAACTTCCTATACCCAAGTCGTTAGCCTTCTGTATGTTCGCAGCCAAAAGCTCCGTACCTTCACTGCCGCCAGCACACGCCTTTATTTTGGCGACATCCAACCCAGATTCTTTAGCGCAGTTCTCCCACACGTTTGCGGCGTTGCTGTAGTCTTTGTCAACGCACAGCACATAGTTGAAGTACTTGTCGGGATTGTATTTCATCGCGCACACTTGCCTCGTGTCTTCGTCTACTTCGCCTTGGCCGTGTAGGCTGCTGAAGGAGCCGTCTTCGTTCTGGTTTGCTATGAAGTAGAGGTTGAACTTCAGTTTGCTGCCGAACAACGCTAGCACGTCTTTCATGTTGTTTTCAGCTATTGTTCCGTAGGGGCACTGGCTCATGACAAACAGGTCTAAAGTGTTTTTCTCTTCAGCGCGGCCTATGAACTTTGGTCCGGGCACATAGGAGCTTATTACTCTTGGATCCAGGATGTAGTATCCCTCCTGCTTTATTAGGAAGCTGGATGTTCTATCGAAGATTGGCGACTTTTCTATTGTGCTGTCAAATAGGTATGCTGGAAGTTGCGTGATATTCAGCTGAGAAAGCAGGTTTTTGCCTTCTTCGCTTGAGATGTCAATGTTTTTCTGGTTCACGTTCACGAACATCTGCTTGTTCACGTCGTCTAGCTGCGAGGTGTCGCAGCCGTCGCATGTTTTGTCGTTCAAGACGATTATGTTTATCGTAGGCAGAGGCTCGAACGTGCATGCAGCACTCGTTGTCCCAGCGTTAGTGCATATGCCAGAGAAGCCTGTCTTAACGCAGTCGCTGTCGCTGATGCAAACCGGTATGTTTTTACAAAGCTCGTGATTGGGTATGCCCTGACATATCGCCCTCGTGAAAGACAACGCGTCTCTCTCGCCTTCATAAAGCTGGTCGTTGAAGTACATCGTCGGGCTGCCCATGGCGTTCGCGGCCTGAGAGGCTTTGACTGATGCGGACAACAACTGCGTGCCCTCGCTTCCGGAATAACAGGACTTCATCGCAGACAAGTCAAGTCCGGCCTTACTCGCGCAAGACTCCCACACTTGGTCGGCGTTACTGTAGTCGGCGTTTATGCACAATATGTAGTTCATGTATTTGTCGGGGTTGTGTTTTCTAGCGCATAGTTGGCGGATGTCTTCGTTTACTTCCTGCTGGCCGTGTAGGCTGCTGAAGGAGCCGTCGGAGTTTTCGTTTGCAATGTATTCAATCTTGAAGTCAACGCTGCTCCCAAATTGGTCTAAGACGGGTTTTATCGCATCAACTACTTGTGTTCCATAGGGGCACTGGCTCATGACATAGAACACGACTTTGGCTCGTTCTCCCGTGTAGGGCAGCGTGGTTTCCGCCACTCCCGGCGAAACGGTTGTTGTTTCCCCGCCAGACGGAGTCGTGGGGGAGCTGTTTATGTACAGCACTCCGATGAGCGCTACAGCCAAAACAACCGCAACTATCTTCCAAACGTTTTCCTTGCTTATGGAAAATACAACATCCTCAGAATCTTTTTTCGTTTCAGAACCCTTTGTCTCTTCTTTCTTCGGCATTTTACATCTAACCAACTATTTTACTTTAACGGAACGGATACATATTATAGGTATTATTAGCATATAAAAAGTTAGTGGGTTAAGGCGCGCTCTATCCTGTCGAACGCTTCGCCCAAAACTTGGGTGTTGCCGCTGCCGTAGCTTATTCTAATGCAGCCTTCTCCTTGGGAGCCGAATGGGCTTCCGGGGACTACGCCCACGCCGGCTGCCAGTAGTCTCTCAGTTAATGCTGTGTCGTCGCCCCCGAACTTAGGGAACACGTAGAATGCTCCGGAAGGTTTCACGCACACTGCGTTCAGCTTCTGGATTCTGCCCATCACGTAGTCTCTGCGCTTCTTGAACTCAGCTATCATGGCTTTTGAAGCCTTTTCAGCCTCAGGCGTGAAGCATGCTAATGCGCCGTACTGGGCGAACGAGGTGCAGCAGCTTAGGGACTGCTCTTGGATTTCAGTCATCTTGTCTATTAATGCTTTGTCGGCGCACGCTGCGTAGCCTAGGCGCCATCCGGTCATGGAGTAGGTTTTTGAGAACGCGTTGACTGTGAGAACGTTCTCGTAGTCTTTGGCTGGGCTGTAGGGTTCTCCCTCGTATATGAAGTCTTCGTAGACTTCGTCGGATATGACGAAGATGTTTTTCTTCACGCAAGTGTCCATTATCTCTCGTATCGTTTTTTTGGGTATGACGCCGCCTGTGGGGTTGCTTGGCGAATTGAGTATTAGGACTTTGGCTTTGGTTTTTTGAAGCTGATTCAGGTACTCTGTTCTGGGAATGAAGCCGTCTTCAGCCTTAAGTGTCAGCCAGTCGACTTCGCCTCCGGCAAGATACGTCATCGGCTCGTAGCTCACCCACGCAGGATTTTGTATGGCAACGGTGTCGCCGGAGTTGACGAGCGCTTGAAAGGCATTGTATAGTATTTGTTTTCCGCCGCCTGAAACCAGTATCTTGTTTGCGTCAAGATTTTTGATTCCGTTCTTTTTCTCAAGCTTCTCGCAAATCTTCTCTCTAAGCTCGAGTATGCCTCTCGTGGGCGTGTAATGCACCTTGTTTTCGTCAATAGCCTTCTTGGCCGCGTTCTTGATTACTTCAGGCGTGCTGAAGTCAGGCCGACCGACCGTCAAGTTTATGACGCCCGGCTTTCCCGCGAGCGCACTGTACTTGAATGTTGCGGACGGTTTTACCTTCTCCAAACGTTTCGCGAAATCCATTTTCTAAATACATGAGAAGACGGTAAATAAAAGTAGGTTGAATAGCTCTCGCGACCAGTTACGTGCGGGTGCTATATTCGCTAATGCTCGATGACGCATATGAACGCATGCAGTTAAGACATAAGTTTCAGTGCTGCTGAGCGGGAGCGAATGCAGCACTTTTCGCCAGCCTTTATTTAAAGTTTGGGCTCGGCCGGATTCGAACCGGCGATCTTCGCCTATTTCACATCCTTTTTCGTCAACGTTTTTCGCGTCAGCGAAAAAGTTGTCGTAAAGGCGACGTCATAACCGAACTAGACTACGAGCCCTTCTTTTTATTGTAAAACTAGGGGGTTGGGGTTATGATTTAGGGGGTTGTTTTTTTGTTTAGTCTAGTCTTTTGCCTGTTTTTCCGAACCCGCATGCTGAGCACACTTTTTTTCTGTTGTGGAAGGATTGTTTGCCGCACCGTGGGCATCGCATGTGGGTGTGTTTTTTACCGCGTTTTCCGTGGCTTGGTGTTCCCTTGGTCATGTTAGGATATGAAGAGTATCATGTCTCCTCTTATGAATAGTGTTTCGAATTTTTTCTCGACTTCGTTTTCGGTGATTACTGCGTCGTCTAGGACTACGTTTATGTGCACATCAAAGGCCTTTAGTGTGCCTCGTATTTCCATGCCGTTCTTCAGTTTGACGAGAATCTGGTTTTCGACCAGCGCGCCTAGGGCGTCTAAGGGTTTCTCTAAAGGC
>CAZKCF010000039.1:864-6688 GCA_964551365.1 uncultured archaeon | reverse complement strand
CGGTTGAAAACAATACGTTATCGTATAACAACGCCGTTGGAATGTACGTCCGCGGCAGCCCGACGAACGACAGCGTCGCATCATACGGCAATCGCATTTCCGGCAACACTCTCATGAACAACACTCACGGCATATACTTGAGCTACACTCGAAACAACACCCTCCAGGACAACACGATGAACTATAACAGCGAGCAGGGACTCTACGCATTTTCCTCAAACAACAACACCTTTTACGGCAACACAGCCAACGAAAACAAGCACGGCATATACCTGCAGGACTCAAGCAACAACTCCATTGTAAACAACACAGCGGTCAGCAACATGCGCCATGGATTCTACTCCGACGCCGACAGCACAGGCAACACGCTTTACTACGACACATTCCACACAAACAATCAGGAAGGCGGAGACTACTACGACATATACAATGAGGGCAACACGACAGGAGACGACAACCAGTGCAACACAGTACACGGCTACAACGATGATGGAGCCTTGGCGTGCACATACGCGCACTTGGTTAGTAACCTGGCTGTCGGATGGAATATGATAAGCTTTCCGGTAACAATCTAGTTTACCTGCGTTTTCCCTCTTTTCCCTTAGCTTCGTAGTAAACTTTCAGCACTTCTTCCGGAGTTTCAGCTTTCACGCCGCCGAAAACGTGCGGGTGCCGCCGTATTATCTTACCCCTCAAGTCGCCCATAACGTCGTATACGTCAAACAGGCCTTCCTCCCTTGCAACCTGCGCCAGAAATATTATGTTCCACAGTAGGTCGCCGAGTTCTTCCTTCAGGTTAGCGTAGTCTTTTTTTTCGATGGCTTGGGTGACTTCATTCGACTCGTTTTTGATGTGTTCCTTGAACGAGCTTATTTTTTGTTCCCTGTCCCAAGGGCATCCTCTCTCGCTTCTCATATACTCCATGAGTTCGACCAGTTCGTCAAAATCAACCTTTTTTTCCCTTCCAGCATCGTCTTTTCGTGCGGGCATTTTACGGGTTTTTCTTGAAGTGGTCGTATCCGCCGCCCAACTTCTGCTTACGGCGGCCGTCGATGATGTAGACGCCTTCTCTTTTAGGCACTATTTCGCCGACGACTGTTACCGGAACATCCAGCCGGATTCTGCCGAGGTTACTCTTTCTTACCGTAAAAACAAGCTCGAAGTCTTCTCCGCCGTGCAACGCAAAATCGTAGGCGTCTTTCCCAACCTTTCTCGCAAGATTAAACGTATTCTTGGATACGGGTATCATGTCTTTCATGACCTTGGCGCCTACGTTGCTCATCTCGCATATGTGTTTCACCTCGCTTGCAAGGCCGTCTGAGACGTCTATCATCGCGTTCGCGTATTTTGAGATTACTCTAGCTTCCTTCAGCCTGCACGTTGGCTCAAGATGGGCCTTCACGTTGCCTTTAAGCCCTGTCTTAAGCGCCTCAAGCCCGGCGGTGCTTTTACCCAAATCCCCTGTGACGCATATCAGGTCGCCTTCCCTGGCGTCAGACCTCAAACACAATCTCTCTTTCTCAACCAACCCCACGACAACAACATCCACAACCATTTTTTTGCCGTGCGTTGTGTTACCGCCTATCACATTAAAACCGTATTTTCTGGCCACGTGACTCATGCCCGCATACATGTCCTCTATGAACTCCACCGTCGTGTCATCCGGCAGCGAAATGGAAGCAAGCGCGTACTTTGGGAGGCCTCCCATTGCCGCGATGTCTGAGACGTTCACTTCCATAGCCTTCATGCCAATCTGTTTTGGCGTGCTCCATTCTCTCCTAAAGTGGTCTCCCTCAACGAGCATGTCTACTGTGAAAAGCATGTAGCGTTTCCTGTCGAATTCGATTACTGCCGCGTCGTCTCCGATGCCCGCGACAATGCTTTTGTCTTTAGACTTTCCAAGCGTCTTCGCTATCGCATCAATGAGCGCGAATTCGCCGCCGAGTTCCCTGATTGACGTCATCTTGTTTGATACTTCATCGTTCATCGCCTTAAATTGTGGCATCGAATTTATTGGCGAATAGTCTCACTGCTTTTTCCACATCATCTTTCGCCACTGTCGCGGATATCGCCGACAGGGAGTCTGCCCCAGCTTTAATCACTGAATCAGCGTTTTTTTCGTTGATTCCGCCTATGGCAACGCACGGTAATCTGACCGTCTTTTTCACCTTTCTTATCAGCTCCAGTCCTGCCGCAGGCCCAGCGTCCAATTTAGTGCTGGTCGAGAAAATGGGGCTTAAGCCCAGATAATCCGCTCCCTCCCATTCTGCCTTAACGGCTTCTTCAATATTGTGCACGGTAACGCCAACAATCTTTCTGCTGCCCAATATTCGTCTGGCTGCTTCAAGCGGCATGTCGTCCTGCCCCAAGTGCACTCCGTCAGCGCCCGTCAGCAGTGTTGCGGCAACATTGTCGTTAACCAGAAACAAGACGTTTTTTTGGCTGCAGATTCTCTTCAACTCAACGGCTTCCCTCAGAAACTCAACCATACTCGTGTCTTTCTCACGGTACTGGACGACTTTCGCGCCACCCCTTATTGCTGCTTCCGCGTCTTCTATGTTCCCCTTCTTAGAGAGCCTGCTGTCTGTTATGAAGTAGAAGCCGTTTAACTTCATGTGTAACTCATTGTGTTGTCTACTAAAAAAGATTCTTTTTAGCGAGTAATGCGGAGTATTATTGTACGATGACCTCTCAAAAGCAGCCGAGCAAAGACTTCACTAAAGCCAAGACGCAGCTTGCGTTAGGGTCTGAGTTCAGCACCCTGTCGCCTCCGCTGGAGCTCTCGGAGAGAACGTTGTTCTCAACCTTCGAGAAAACATTACAGCACGCCCGCCACGGCTACATAGGCGTCGGCAGGGACGGGAGCGTGCTACTCTACACTGGCCGCGAGATTGAGCGCTGGGGCCGGCCAGCCAATGAAGTACTCGGCAGAAAATACGATGAAATAGTGACGAACCCTGAAGGCGCGCGGAGGATGCGGATTATAACGCAGGTGTTGGATTCCGGCGAGGGCGTTGAGGAGTCTGGCGTCGAGTATAACTCTGCCCGGCGCGGGAAGGTTGTGCAGAATCTGACGTATTCTCCGATAAAGACGGAGTCCGGGCGCACTGTCGGCGTTTTGATTGAAGTCGAGGACTTGACGCGGCAGAGGATGCTTGATGAAATCGACCGGGACATTTCAAGCGGCCTGAATCTTGACGCAATACTCAAGAAGATTTGCGATGGAGCCTCAACGTTGTCTGGGGTGTGGAAGGGCGACCCTAAGGCGCCTAAAGCCGCTGTGAGGCTTGTGGCTGACGGGCGGGTCTTCAAGGTTGTTGGCGGGGGCGCTTCTGCCGAGGAAGGCGGTTGGACTCCAGCTCAGTTGGAGAGCCTTTACGAGTCTGTCGGGCCTGCGAGCAGGGTGTGGCAGAGGATGACTGAGTCCGGAAAGCCTGTTGTGTTTGACCGAACCGGTTTTCAGGAGGCGTTGAATACTGGTTTCGTTTCAAGGGAGAATGCCAAGCGCCGTGGCATATTCTCCATGGCCGCTCTGCCGCTCGGCGGGATGGGAGACTTGCGTGTGTATAACAAGGAGCGCTGGGATGTTGAAGACATAAAGTTTTTGCAGTCTCTTGCAGGCAAGGCCACAATTGCTATGTTGAATGCTGACGAGCATCAGCGGGCGTTGGATGCAGAGGGTTTGGCGAACGCGAGGCTTAAAGCCATGAAGCAGCTTACGAGGCTTATACTCCACGACGTGAAGAATCCTCTTGTTACGATAGGAGGCTTCGCTAGAAATTCCTCTAAAGCGATTAGCCCGTTGTCCGAGCGGATTGAGGGAGGCGAGTCGATTAGTGTCGGCGAGTTGGCTAAACCAGTTGGCACTGTGGCGAGAAACATGAGGATAATAATCGAGGAGATTGACAGGATAGAACGCCTGATAGAACATTCGCGGGATAGTGTGGTAGACGGTTTGTCACCCAAATCCGGGAGGGTTGCGCTTAAGGGTTTGATAGAGGATGCCGTTAAAATCCACGGGGTTAGGGCTGAAAACCAGGGAACGCCATTCCACGTAAACGTGCCTGACGGAATAGTTGACGCGCTTGCTGTGGAAGATGATGTGCGCAGGATTGTGCAGAATCTTGTTCAGAATGCGTTGGATCATGTGCGGTCTGATGGTGAGGTTAACGTGAAGGTTTGGGATGATAAACGGCAGCTTAACGTCGGAGTCTCGAATACTGGCGAACACATACCCCGCGAGAAGATGAAGACGATTTTCGAGGGCGTTGGCGCGTCGGAGAAGGAGCATGGTTGGGGTGTTGGGTTGTCGGGTGTCAGGGAGCTTGTTACCGAGCAGGGCGGGAAGATTGATGTGTACAATGGAACCGACGACAGAGGCCGGAAGGAAGTTTCTTTCGTGTTCACGCTGCCGAGATACGAATGAAATAAATCTATGCTTCAGACACTTTAGTCATTGATGTGATTTTTTTTTCGTCTAGGCTGTAGGCTTCGTCATAGAATTGTTCCTTGAATGTCCCCGGGCCTTTCGCTTTTTTGGCTGCGAGTTCGCCTGCTATCCCAAAGCACGCTAGAGCGGAGGCAGCGGCTTTCGCGTAATCCTTCTCCACAGCGCAGAATGCTCCTATGACTGAGGCGGCCATGCAGCCTGTGCCGACTATTGAGCCCATCATGGCGTCTCCGTTGTCGCATAAGTATGTTTTTTTGCCGTCTGTTATTATGTCTTTTTTTCCCGTCATTGCGACGACAGACTTCGTTTTTTTGGCCAACGACTTCGCTATCTCAACAGGATTACCCCTCAGACTCATCGCCTCAACGCCCCTGACTTCAGCCTCAGCTCCAGCCAGAACACCCACTTCAGCCGAATTTCCCTTGATGACGTCAACGTGAACCTCATTAATTATCCTCAAGGCGCTGTCTGTCCGAAGCTTTGTCGCGCCGACGCCGACAGCATCCAAGACCACTGGAATGCCCTTCTTGTTCGCAGCCTTCCCGGCGACAATCATCGAGTCGACAACCTCTGGAGTCAGCGTGCCGATGTTCAAGACCAGTGCGCTGGCTATGCCCGTCATCTCTTCTACTTCTTCTATGGCGTGGGCCATGACGGGTAGTGCTCCGAAGGCGCGGGTGATGTTGGCGCAGTCGTATATGGTGACCCAGTTTGTTATGTGGTGTATCAGCGGTTTTTTTGTTTTGATTTCCGTGAGGATTTTGTGTGCGTCGGTTACTTGCATTTTTCGACTGTGTCTTGGAATGCCCAGATGAGGTGTTTTAGCTGTTCTTTTGTTTTCCCGTAGGTTGACATCTTGAAGTTTTTCGTAAGCCCTGCTTTTATGCCCACGATGCCCCGCTTTTTCAGCTCGTTGTAGAGGAAAAAGTTTTTGTCTTTGTGTGTTTGCGAAATCTTGTAGAGTACTTCGCTTTCGAAGAAGTTGACGTCATGCTGTGTTGGCTTTACTCCAATCTTCACGAGGCCGATTTTCTCAAGCTCTGAGACCACGTATCTTGCATTCTCGACTTCACTGCCCCAGTTTTTAACCCTCTCTTTAACGTGCTGGAAGCTTGCGATTAATGCTATGGTCGAGGAGCCTCTTGACGAGCACCCAAGAATCTCCAGCGGCTTCACCTTGTATTTTCCGCTGGCCTTGAACACCTTCTCTCCCCAGCTTTCGCTTATGCTGAGTAGTCCGACGTTTCCTCCGCCTGCAGCCCAACTTTTATGGCCTGAAGAGCTTATGAAATCCGCCATCAGTTCCCTGCCGTTGACTGGCATGCGGCCTGAACTGTACGCGGCATTCAACAGGAACGGAACCTTATAATCCCT
>CAZKCF010000039.1:0-854 GCA_964551365.1 uncultured archaeon | reverse complement strand
ATCCCTGCATATCCCTCCGACAGCTTTGGCGTCAACGACGTTCCCGTAGCTTCCGTCAACATGAGTCAATATCGCAAGCTTCGGCAGACTCCCAGTCTCATTTTTCACCTGCTCGAAGACTTTAGCGTAATCCGCAGGATTAATCCTATACTCCGGGTGGCCGCTGCTCGCGACCTCAAATATCTGGACTCCAGCTCGCTCACACGCAACATAAGTTGTGTAATGCTTGTTGCCGTCTACAACAACACTGTCGCCCGGCGTTGTCAGCGCATGCAGGACGGCGTATTTTGCTTCCCTGGCGCCGTCGGTTAGGATGCTTGCGTCCATGCCGAGGAACTCTGAGGCTTCGGCGAGGAACTTTTTTATGGGAGGCTTGTCCATCTCGCACAAGGCGCCTTTGCACCAGTCGCAGACGCTGTAGCCGTCGACGTAAGATAATGCGGCTTTTCTGGCTTCGGGAGTTGATTTGCCTGCGGTCTGCAGTGGGTTGACGTTTATGTAGTCCTCTTCCCTGTCCCTGAGTTCAATCCCGCCCGTAACGTTCATTTTAGCCTGCCAAGTTTTTCCAACGCCTTTCTTGCCGTGTCAAGCGCTTTTTCAAGCCTTTTTTTCTGCTCGTCATCTAGGTTGTGTTTTGGAGCAGTCTGCCTCAAAAGCTCCCGTACGTCTTCCAGCGCAAACTGCGCCTCGAATACTGCGTCTGTTTCCTCGCTCATTTTAACATAAATTATTTTGTTGGGGCTTATTTAAGTAGGATTTTAGAGAATTTACTACAGTAAACTGTAAAATGAAGTTGGTGTCGCTGCTTTCGACTGGAATAGACTCGCCTGTCGCAACATACTTGATGCTCAAGC
>CAZKCF010000038.1:6142-6794 GCA_964551365.1 uncultured archaeon | reverse complement strand
CCCTTGTTGGCCTTGTGTATGAGGCCCGCAACAACCCTCTGGTGAGCGGGAGTCCCAAGCCCGCCGGTCTGCAACGGATCATGCTTAACGTCACCGAGAAGCGCTCCAGCGTGAGCGCCCGTGCCATCATAGAACGGCGCCTGCTTTCGGTCGCTGTTGTCTACTATCACGCGCGGTCCAATCGACTTTGGCATGCCCATCATGGCCTTGAAGTTTACTCTGAAAAGCAGGAATAGTACTAGCCCGAAGACCATCATGGCTGCTATGATGATTCCGTCACGCACGATTCCGAAGAGGTAGAGCAGCATCGGGCCGACTATGGCGAGGAACAGCGGCCAAGAGAACTTAGGCTCCTGCGTTTCAGACTTTATTTCCCTGTCGTGTTCGGCCTTGATTATTTTCCTGCCTTCGCCTGAGGGGACTACGACTATTTTAGGGTGGTTGTCGTCTTCCATGTTAGGGTAGGAGATTATGTCAACAAGAGATTCAGCAGGCAGTAGTTCTGCCATGGCCTTAGCCAGCATGGATTTTCCGGTTCCGGGCTCGCCTATTAGGAGTATGTGCCGCCGCTGTTTGGCCGCAGTCTTGATTATGTCAACAGCCTTCTCTTGGCCGATGACTTGGTCTATAAGCTTCTGGGGCACCATAATCT
>CAZKCF010000038.1:858-6132 GCA_964551365.1 uncultured archaeon | reverse complement strand
AACTCGTCCCAAGACTTCAGCTTGCTGACATCAATCACGGCCTTAGCAGACGCTTCGCTAACAGTCTTCTTAGCCTGCTTGGACTCCTTCCTAGGCCTAGAATCGGTTCCCACAAAAATGTCTGCCATTCTAACGTAGTAAAGCATTTAATATACGTCTTAGTATATAAAAAAACGGCCGACAAAAACTACCAGACTATTTCAACGTCGTCAGTACGCTGCTTAGGCAACACAACAGTCTCGTCCAAAGACATTGAAACGCCTGCATCATGCATCAAAAGACCTAAGACCGCAATCATAACCCCGTTGTCCCCACAATACTTTACCGGAGTGTAAAAACGCGCATGATGCTCCTCAGCAACCAACGAAAGCATCTCCTGAAGCCGCTTATTGTAGCCTACACCGCCAGTAAGCAAAACCTCATCAGCCTTCAAGTGCGCCAATGCCCGCTCAGTCACTTCAGCAAGCATGGAAAAAGAGGTCTCCTGCAGGGAATAACACAAGTCGGCGAGCGGAACACCCTTTTCATGATGCTGCAGAGCGCTCGTGAGTATTCCTGAAAAACTCAGGTCAGTGCCCTTGACAACATAAGGCAACTCAATAAAATTTTTCCCTTCTCTGGCGAGCGCCTCAATCTTCGGGCCCGCAGGATGCTTTAAACCAGTCTCCCTGCCGAATTTGTCCAACATGTTTCCTATGCCAACGTCAAGCGTCTCCCCGAACACGCGGTAACGCCGCTCATTAAGCTCCAGAATCTGGGTGTTGGCGCCCGAAACATACAAGACAAGAGGGTTCTTGAACCCCGCGTAAACTTTTCCGACAGCAATGTGCGCGACACAGTGGTTTACTCCAAGCAGGGGTTTCCTGTAGTGTAATGCGAGAGTTCTCGCTGCTGTGGCAACAGTCCGAAGGCACGGGCCTAAACCCGGACCCTGAGAGAACACGAAGAAGTCTATGTCCTCCAAACTCGTGTTGGATTCAGACTCAGCCTTCCTCAAGGCTTCCGCAACCTTGTCAGCCATGTGCTGCGCAGCCTCCCGTGGGTGTATTCCCGCAGTGGGAGTGTACATTTCCCTGACGTCGGCCAAGACACTGAACGTCTCGTCCAACACTCCGACGCCCAGCGTGTGCGCTGTGCCCTCAAGACCAAGTACTCTCATTGTTTGCTCGCAAAACGAAGACTGTGCTTTAATTAATGTATTCTATAGTTTATATCATGGCCGATGAGGAGAAGAAGGGCGTTGGAATCCTCTCTGGGACGAAAGTCATCGTAGGCGACAACAACACAAAATCAATGCTCAAACAGCGTTTTTTCGGAGAAGCCGAAGGAAACCGACACATAATATCGCTCATCGAAGCCCTCTTTCTAGTGGACACCGGAAAGATGGATGTCACCAAAGGCAAAAAGAAACTAAGCTTTGAGGAACTGCTTGAAGTAGGAAACACAGCCGAAAAAGACTTCTACTCCAAATACCTCGTCTACAAGGACCTGCGCGGCAGAGGCGTGGTAGTGAGAACCGGGCTGAAATTCGGCACAGACTTCAGGACCTATGAGAGAGGAGACTCAGTCGGCAAAGGACACTCAAAATACTTGATACACGTCGTGCCAGAAGAATACACCTGCAGTTTCCCTGAGATGGCTAGGGCACTGCGCCTAGCGGAAAACGTCAACAAAGACATGGTCTACGCAGTGTTGGACGAGGAGGGAGACGTAACATACTACCAGGTGGGTAGGGTAAAACTGTAAAGCAACTCTGATTTTTTTACACTGTGCACGCATTATTAAACGTGGACCTCGTTGCTATGGGCACAATCGCCCTTGACAGTATAAAAACCCCCTTTGGCAGGAAAGACGGCATACTGGGGGGTAGTGCGGTTTATTTTTCGCTTGCCGCGAACTTTTTCTCAAAATGCGGTGTCGTTGGCGTCGTCGGCAAAGATTTTCCCGACAAGCACATTAAGTTTCTGGAGTCGAAAGGCATTGACTTAAGTGGTGTGGAAACGTCTTCAGGCAAGACATTCAGGTGGGAGGGCTACTACGAATACGACATGAACCAAGCCCACACACTAAAAACCGAGCTGAACGTGCTGAAAACATTCGACCCAAAGATTCCAGAAGAATACGCGGGCTGCAAGTTCCTATTCCTGGCGAACACTGACCCGGAGCTGCAGCTTAAGGTACTCAAAAAAATAAAACCAGAATACAGTTTCTGCGACACCATGAACTTTTGGATAGAACACAAGAAGAAGCCGCTGGAGAAAGTGCTGAAGAACGTTGACATGGCCATAATAAACGAAGGCGAAGCGAGAATGTTCTGGAGCGAACCAAACCTCATAAAATGCGGCAGAAGCTTCCTGAAGATGGGCGTCAAAAGACTGATAATAAAAAAAGGAGAACACGGCGCCCTCTATTTTTCAGAAAACGAATTCTTTTCCGCGCCAGCCTACCCCTTAGAGAATTTGGTTGACCCGACTGGTGCGGGAGACTCGTTTGCCGGCGGGACTGTCGGACATCTGGCGAAACACGGGGTTTTGGACGACAAGTCAATAAAAAAGTCGATGATATGCGGGAGCGTCACCGCATCCTATGTCGTCGAAGACTTCAGCATCGAAAGACTGAAGAACGTAAGCCACGAAGACATTGAAAAAAGATACCAGGAGTTCAGGAGCATAGTCGCCTTCGACCACCTTTTCTGAACTCAAGCACGTATTTTTTAGGCTAAAAAATAGTATTAATACTCCCGACGGGGCTGTGGGGTAACTCGGCATCCTAGCGGGCTCCAGAAAAAAAACAAACGTTTTGGAGCGCTGAGCCTTGCGGCGATGAAGACAGACGGGTCAGAGGTCAAATCATGCCTTGAACCTGGAGTGACCCGCCGATGGGGGTTCAAATCCCCCCGGCCCCAACGAACGGCTCACTCCGTTCACACGCGGAGCGAGTGCCACCTGCCGGTGGCACGCACTGAAACGTGATAGATGATTATAATCCCAACGCATATTATTTGGTAAATACCACGGAGGTTTCTATTTGTCTTTCTGGGATGCTCCAGTATTTTCTGAGAAGCGTTTTCGTCTGGTCGCGTGTGGTTTTCTTGAAACCATGTTTTTCGTAAAAGCTTACGGCCCACGCGGCGTCCGACCACGTGCCGACCAAAACTTTTTTGTCTGTTAACGTTAGGAGGTGTTTAAGCAGCCTGCTGCCTACGCCCGTGCCCTGCATTTTCGGCGCAACATACGCGTGACGTATCAACGTCACATCCAACAGGTCTTGCATGCCCATGACTGCTGAAAGCACGCCCTCAGAGTAGTAGCCGTAAAACACTACCCCCGAAGCAATCTCTTTTTCCAACACGTCATGGGGCATGTATGGGACATGATACCTGTCTTCCGGAATCACTCCCTCATATTTTTTCGCCGCCGCGTTGATGACTTCAAGGATGCTTTCAAAATCCGATGCGATGCATCTTCGAATCATCTTTTAGGGGGGGAATGTTGAACTGCTAGCATCATTGCTAACGCATGCTTGCAGTGTGCTCTACATTGTCTTTAAGACGGTATTCTACGCCACCGGTTTCAGTGTTAAACGCCAGGAAATTAACTTCCTTAAAGTAAACGGACGGATGAGGCACACGAGGGGGTATCCCAAAACCGTCAATGAATTCAGCCATCTTCATCCCAACATGCAGGACCTGCTCTCCAATCTTCGGTGGGAGGTCATTAAAGTAACCGCCAAACAATAGCGACGAACAATTCTCGCGTATGTGCTTTCTAAGTGAACCGGAGTTCAAGTCTATTTCACTCAAATCACGGCCCAACGCCTTAGAGTACATGAACTTCAGAGAGTACTGTAAGGCAGCATCAAGTGGGCTGTCTCCTGAAGAAGCCTTCGAGAGTATGTCAAGCAAGCCGATTTCCTTCGGAACATGCACCATAACCCCCGCCTTCAACTTCCCATCCCAGATGCACAAGCCAGTGCACGCACTCAGCCCATACGTTCTTAGTTCCGTGGATAATCCGACTCCAAAGAACCCGCTTGGTACGCTGCCGGCAAAACCCTGCTCTTGCTTAAGATTTTCGCCCAACGTTGGCTGTCCATGCTCATAACCCAAACCCTCGTCTGGGATTCGTTGTGCTGGGGTTTTTTGAGGGATATGTCAACGATTTCAGGGTTAACGGCAGGTGACAGAGGCTGCGTCTTAGAGCTTACTTTGATTTTAGAACGCATACAATAGAATAATGTGTTTAGAGAGATATATACGAGAAGAGAACGAAACCCTTTTTAACTCACACACCACTATATTACTACACGCTCTAAGATGATTTGCGAATTATGCGGTCGCTTCGTAAAGGACGGCAATAGAATACGCATCGAAGGCGGCACCGTGTTAGCGTGCAGCTCCTGCACCGGGGCGGGAGAAGTCGTCTGCCCAGTAGGCTACCCGAAGAAAAAGAAGACGTTTTCGATTAAGGCAGAACCAACGCCTGAACAACCTCCTGAAGAGTTTGTTGCGGAAGAAGAATACGAGCTTGTTGACGACTATGGGAGAATCGTTAAAAACGCGCGCGAAAAGCTTGGCTTGAAGCAGGAGGAGTTTGCCAAGAGGATAAACGAGCCCGCCTCACTGGTCCATAAAATAGAGTCCAGCAGGACGCCGCTGTCTCCCAGCATAGGACGGAAGATTGAGCGCGCGTTAAACATCAGGATTTACGCGAAGAAGGAAGACTCTAAAAGTGATTTGCCGAACGCCGTGAAAAAAAATTCTGGCGTGCTGACGTTGGGAGACGTTATTGTGGTGAAGAAGCGGGGTAAATAGCATGGAGTTTCTGACTGCGTTCATCATAATTTTCCTGCTGGGAACCGCCTTGCTTATGAGGTTGAACGTCAGGAGGTATTTCATCCTGTTCATGCTGACCACGCAACGTGGCCTCAAGCTCATGGACACGGTGGCGAAATTTGCTCCGCGGCTCTGGTGTTTCCTCTCTGATTTCGCAATCATCTTCTCCTTCAGCGGCATTGGAGCAGCGTACTTGTCCAGATACCGGAGGAGGGAGAACTTGCCCACGATACTGCTCATAATAGGGGTTATGGGTGTTTTGGCTGCGTGGCCGGGAGCGTTGTACACTATTTTAGGTATCGTTCTCGTGTTTTTTTTCGTATCTTACGTCAGGAAGGCTGGGAACACGAACTTGGACTTTCTGGCGGCAGTGATTTTGATTTCACTCCTCGGTTCGAGCGTGTTCACAAAATACTCCATAGCCTTGATGGAAGGCGTCT
>CAZKCF010000038.1:0-848 GCA_964551365.1 uncultured archaeon | reverse complement strand
CATACCCTCAATACTTATCCTAGGTTTCACGCAACACAGCATGGAAATCATCTTCGACAAATCAACGCTCCCCGGAGTCTCACCTCTCCTGCCAAGCGCCTCGGGAAACAATGTGGGCGTGTCTTTCCCGGGATACGATATTTTCATACCATGGCAGTACGCGTTGATTGCGATAATAGTCACGATGGTGGCTCACGAGTCAGCGCATGGCGTGATGGCTAGGGTGCAGAACATGACGCTGAAGTCGACAGGCATTCTCACGCTGGGTATTCTGCCGATAGGGGCGTTCGTCGAGCCTGATGAGGAGGAAGTCAGAAAACGCAGTAGTATAGAGCGTATGCGGCTTTATTCTGCAGGGTCTTTCGCAAATCTTATGGTTTTTATCGTGGCAACAGTACTGCTTCTGGCGTCGGGTTTGGGTTTAAGCTCAATTATGGTGGAGGACGGCATCAAGGTTGTTGACGTTACCGAAGGCTACCCTGCCGCAGGAGTCTTGCAGAAGGACATGGTAATCTACGGCGTTGACGACGCCGGCGTCAAGACAATAGACGCGTTCAGAAACGCCATGTCAGCCAAAAAACCAGGCGACGAAATCGCCATACTAACGGACAAAGGCGTTTTCAGACTGAACGCGACCTCAGACCCAACCAATAGCAGCAAAGCTTACGTGGGAATACTGATGGAACAGCATGCTGGCCTAAAGGAAGACACAGAATTCATCAAACCTTTTTTGGGGGCAATAATTTTCGCCCTAAACAGCCTCGAATTGATAGCCTTCTTTAACATAAGCATAGCGCTCGTCAACCTTCTTCCGATTGCTCCGTTCGACGGCTGGAGCATGCTGAAGG
>CAZKCF010000037.1:1124-6898 GCA_964551365.1 uncultured archaeon | reverse complement strand
GGTTTGTATAGGGTTATTATGAGCGACAGGGCCATGACGCCAAGTAATAGATAGAGCAGGTTCCACGTTATTATGAAACGCCCTATCACGTACATGATAAAGAGGGATATTACGACAACAGATATTGGTTTTTTCCTGACCCGCAGTATCTGCAAGAAGGTTTTGCTTATTATCGAAACCCACGCGAAGAGTTTTCTTGTTTGGGATACTTCTTCATAGCTCCGGTAGATTAAGATTACCATTGAAAACAATGCGACAAAAGCCATAAAACTAAGCGTCTCCCTGCTAGGGTCGAGTAGAAAGTTCTTGAGGAGGAACAACGACAGCATCGCAGAGATAAGTATCAACACGTCAGTCACTATCACTTTATCTATCTTCGGGAAACGCAACAAAACAGTGAACTTAACAGGCTTCTTAACAACAGGCTCCAGCTTCCGCATCTTTTCAGCGCGCCTTGCGAATTCGCTTTCAACCTCTTTTATCTTCTTCAAAAGCTGGGGGGATAATTCTAGGGGAGCATCTTCAACATTAGGGTCGCGCTGCTTGATTAAGCCCTCTTTTTCAAGAGACTGAGCCCAGTTTTTGATGGTCCCGTCGTTTACGTTTAGCTTGCGTGCTGCATCACTGGGAGAAATCCTGCCGACTTCCATAAGCAACACAAGAAGATCCTGGCCCTCCACCTCTTTGACAAGAGACTCCAGTGCATCAGACAGTTCGGGCGCCTCCTCGGATGCGGTTTTTCCTTTATCCTCGGGCATTTTTTGCTTTTAGGACAGCAGTTTCTTGGACTCGATTTTCTCGGGAAGATACTCTTCCGCCACGAATTCCAAAGACTTTGAGGCGAGCGCCTGCTGCTCGATTCTCACGCTCTTTTCCACCATCAGCTCAAGCTCCTTCTTCCACTCTTTCTTCTGGAACCACGGGTACTGTAGGAGTTCGCTTATCCTCTTCTTGTCAACATCCTTCAGCTTCTCAGTCACCTTCTGCAGGCTGTACTCTTCTATGTCGGTCATGGTCATGCCCACAAACTGTGTTCCCGGAGTGCCAAGGCGCTCTGACTCGTGAGCGAGCGCCATTGAACCGGCCTTTACCACGGAGTATATGTAGTAACCCCATGGGTCGCCGTCGGTGAACATTAGGACAGGCAGTTTTTCCTCATAGTGTAGTCTGTTTATGAGTCTGCGGCATCCGCGGGCGGCCTGACCTTTGGTGGAAACCATTATGCAGTTGTTTTTGATGTGGTATTTTTCTTCAACAAGCCTGTCGAACATAGCGCCGGTTTCTATCACGAGTATGTAGTCTGCTGAGACTTTTTTGAATTTGTAGTGTTCGATTATTGATGGGATTGAGAGTCCGCTTCTGCCCAGTTTTGAGCAGTCTATGAGGTCTCCGGAGTCTTCTATCACTATGTTGCCGATGAGCGTTCCCTTGTCGTCTGCCTTGAGGTGCAGTTCCTCCCTGAGCACACCCAGAGAGGTCTCCAAGTCTACGATAAGCGGGTCAGATTCAGACTGGTCTTCGAACGTGTTTTCCTTGGTTTCAGCTATCGTGTGCTTCAGCTGGTAGTAAAGTTCCCTGATGCTTGCAGTCTTGTCTTTTGAGACAAGCTCCTTGCACTTTGAGGCGATTAGGATGCTTTGCATGAACTTTTTGGCGTGAGCAACATTCAAAAACGACCGGGAAGACTTTTTTTTGCCTATGCGGAGTATGTTCTTCTGCCGGTCGAACTCAACGTTGTTCAAACCCCTCTGAGGCACCTTGAAGGACGGCGGCTGGCTTTTAGCTATCTGGGCGTCTATGCTATTCCCAAGCTCGGTCAGAACTTTGACGACTTCCTTATTTCTCATTTTCCGATTCACCCTCCATGAAACTTGACTCCACTCCACCACCATCGTCAGACACTTCATCAGCCATCTCCATCGCATCCAGCAGCTTGAGCTTCTTTCTCACCAACTTCTCAAGGCTGACGTGTATCTTCTTCTCGTCTTTGTCAATAAGCAAAGCCAGAGCACGAGCAAGCTCGCCGCTATACTTCAAAAGAGTGTGCAAGCGGGCTTCGCGCTCGATTTCCCTCCGCTTCTGAGAGTGATAGCGCTGGAACTTCCTGCAGACTTCCATCAATGCCATGCGTATTTCCTTCACTATTTCGTCTTCATCTGCAATACTCTGTTTGCCCGCAGAAGTGTAGGGCACATAAGTCGAAACAACGTTGACGAATATTGTTAAAGGAGAATTCTCAAAGTCCTTGATGTCATACCGCTTCCAGTCTATGCTGTTAACCGCCTCGGTTATCGCACATCCTCCGGCGTCAAACAAAAGAGGCGCTCGGTTTGCGAAACGCATTACCTCAGACTTAGCGCCTTCTTCGCCCATGTTTCTGCCCGCTCCGCCTCCGTAGGCCACAGCCACCTCAATCTGGAATGATATGCCGCCCGAATGCGTCGTCGGATTTCTGGTCACAACAGACTCGAACTCGGGCGTAAGTATCTTCAAAACCGCCTTGTGAATCTGGTCTTCGCCTATCGGGCTCAAGCCCTCAGTAGGCGGCGCCATGAAATCCATTTTGTCTACGGCCTTGACTATTTCCTCGGCCTCAGCCCATTCAAGCCGTCTTGGATTCTTCTTCAAGTCGAATTTCACGAGCGACTGGACTTCATCAACCTTTGAGGAGCTGAATCTCGCGAACGTTGTGGAAAGGAATGAGTCCACGTGCCTTGAACTGCTTGTTTTAGCGAACGTCAGCAGCTTGTCTACTTCAACGCCCTTGGGGTGCGGCTTCGTCTCCTTGGGCGGAGTTGGTATCTTATCGCTAACGCGGTCGAAGACAGTCTTCCGGCCTTCGGGGTCAACGAACGTTATCTTAAGATGGGGGTTAGCTATCGCAGTACGCCTCACGTACTCGAACGGACCCTGAGCACTGAGGTTGTATGCAACCCCCTTTACTTCGCCAACTATTTCAGTGCCGCGCCAAATGTCGTCGTATGTTTTGGTTTCGACTACGTCTGCCTTGTTTTTTGTCACGTCGACAAGAAGCTTTATTTCGTTAACCTGTTTCCCGGTGGATGTTCGTATGAAAAGCGGTTTTCCTGTGGTCATCTGGGAGAACAGTGTTACGCCAGTAACGCCAATGCCTTGTTGTCCGCGGAGCTGGACGTTGCGGTGGAATTTCGTTCCAGCAAGCATTTTGCCGAAGACGTCGGATATGTGTTTGGCTGGGATTCCGGGGCCATTGTCTCTCTCCATAAACCTGTAGTGTTCAGGGCCCACAGCCCTTATTTCAACGTATATTTCGGGCAGTATTCCCGCCTCCTCGCACGCGTCAAGGCTGTTGGTAACAAGCTCGTGTATTATGGTCGTCAGCGAGCGCACCTTGCCGCTGTATCCCAAGTGAGCCTTGTTTTTCCTGAAGAATTCGGTTACGGAAACCTCCTTGAATTCCTTGAAAAGCTCGTCAGCATGCCTTTCTTTAATTACTTCAGCTTCTTCGTCTGCCTCTGCCATCGTGACCACTCTAAACTCGAGTTAAGGTATAGTATTTGTAGCATAAAAACCGTGAAATAGGGCGCATGCTATCGAATTCTGCCTTGTGTGCGGCAGTTTTCAAGGAACCTGTAGACGCTTGAGTGAGGCGACCCTGAAACAAGCATTAGAATAGCTTCCTTGGCTGGGGGAGTGTTGTCAAGAAGGCCTATTATGCCCACTGTTTTGCCGTAAACAGACAAGAAGCACTCGGACAAGTCCTCAATATTCTTCCGCGTTTTACCGTTCGTGCCTATAACCCGACTCTTAACGCGATTAACCGCCTTGTCTGAATCACCAACCAAGTCAGGCAGTGAAATAAGCTCGAATGAGTAGTCTTCCTGAAGCAGCAGAAACGCCTTCTCAGGAGAAAACCCCCTGCCTATGGCGCGGACAATGTCTTTGGCAAGCCACTCTTTCACGGGCTCACCTTCAATAGAAACCGAAGTCTCGTCTAAAGTCAGCTTGGTTTGAGTGCGCTCTTCAAACGCCTTTTTCGTTGAGCCTTTCTCGCCCAATAGGACTGGAACACGCTCAATGGGTATCCTAACGTACTGCATACAATGTTATGTGATTCATTTTATTTAACCCACGTTACATAGTTAAAATAAAATGAAGGAGGCTATGCTGTACTCAAAAGAGGGGAATAAGACAAAATGCTTTCTTTGCGCGCACCATTGCACAATAGCTGATGGGAAACGCGGAGTGTGCAGGGTTCGGGAGAACAAAAGGGGAGTACTGTATTCGCTCGTTTACGGGAGGGTTATTGCAGCTCATGTTGATCCTATAGGGAAGAAGCCGCTTTTCCACTATAAGCCGGGTTCGGACTCGTATTCCATAGCAACCATCGGCTGTAATTTTCGCTGCAGTTTCTGCCAGAATTGGGACATAAGCCAGAGGTCAAAAGAGGGGGACATAGTGGGCGCGGAAATGCCACCGGATAGGGTTGTGGAGAACGCCTTGGAGAACAGATGCGAGAGCGTATCCTACACGTACACAGAGCCGACGATATTTTTCGAGTACGCACACGACACAGCCAAAATAGCGAGAGAACACGGTTTAGGCAACGTTTTTGTTTCAAACGGTTACATGACGCCGGAATCGGTGGACGCCGCCAGCAAGTTTGTGGACGCAGACAACGTGGACTTGAAGAGCTTCAGCGACAGATTTTACAGGGAGCGCTGTGGCGGCTCACTTGAACCGGTTTTGGAAACGCTGAGGGGCTTGGTTAAAAAAGGCGTCTGGGTTGAGGTGACTACGCTTGTGATTCCAAAAATAAATGACTCTGGTGGGGAGTTAACTCAGATTGCCGAGTTCATAAAAAACGAGCTGGGCGACCATGTTCCATGGCACATAAGCCGGTTTCACCCTGACTACAAGCTTCTGGACGCTAAACCAACACCCCTGGAAGCAATACACAAAGCTTGGAGGATAGGCAAGGATGTTGGATTAAAGTACGTTTACCCTGGGAACATACCGCACGAGGAGACGGAAAACACAAACTGCTTCAACTGCGGGGAAGTGCTTATAGAGCGCTATGGATTCAACGTCATTAAGAAAAACATCAAGGATTCGAAGTGTCCTGCATGCGGCGCGAAAGTTGATGGGAAGGATTTATGAAAAGCATCTTGAATAAGGTTTTAGAGAAGATTGTTCCGACAGAGGGGGAACGGCGCAGAGAGCATGAGATGGCGGGTAAGATAATAAAAAGGTTGAGCAGGTTTAAGGTGAAGCCGCTGCTTGTCGGCTCGATGTCGAAGGGCACTGACTTGCACGGCGACAAGGATATAGATATATTCATAATGTTCCCTGAAGACACGAGCAGAGTGAACTTGGAGAAAAACGGGTTGAGGATAGGGAAACGTGTGTTGAAGGAACTGGGTGCTAAGTGGGAAGTGGATTATGCTGAACACCCTTACGTTAAGGGAGTGTACGAAGGCTATAAAGTAGAGATAGTCCCATGCTACGCTGGAGACAAAATAATGTGTTCCGTGGACCGGACGCCCTTCCACACACGCTACGTGAAGAGAAAAATCCGTGAAAACACTTCCCTTAGCAATGAAATACGGCTTCTAAAACAGTTCATGAAAGCGTGCAGAGTCTATGGCGCCGAAGCCAAGGTGCAAGGTTTTTCGGGCTATCTCGCTGAAATGCTTGTCATAAACTATGGGTCATTCGTCGGTGTTCTGAAGGCTGCCTCAGGCTGGAAGTTCGCGGAGGTTATAAAGTACGTCACTGCAAATTGGCAACTCGGA
>CAZKCF010000037.1:0-1114 GCA_964551365.1 uncultured archaeon | reverse complement strand
GTGCCTGTGGGATTGTAAAGATGACTTGAGGAATTTTTTCACTGACGCTAACCTTATAGTGGTGGATCCTGTGGACAGAAACCGGAATGTTGCGGCAGCAGTATCAAAGCAAAAGCTCGCTGAGTTCATTTCGGCTGCTGTTGAGTTCATGAAAAAACCAAGCGAAGACTTTTTCAAATTAAAGGAGGTTATACCACGCAGCAAGAAAACCTTGATTTCTGAGATGAAGTCCCGTGGAACAAAGACTGTGGCATTATTGTTTGAGCACGGCAGGATAAACGAAAACAGCCTGTACGACCAGCTTAGGAGGACGCAAAAATCCCTCGCAGACGAGATAGGAAAACACGAGTTCAGGGTATTCAAGTACGACTTCTGGACTAACGAGAAAAATCTGTCAGCAATACTTGTGGAATTCGACGTGTGGAGCCTGCCTAAGATAAAACACCGCACGGGTCCGCCCATAGACAGTCCAATAGACAACCAGGAAGACTTTAAGACAAAATACAGGAAAGACAGGCCCTACATCAAAGACGGCTTTTGGGTTGTAGACACGAAAAGAAAATTCAAGGAGATCACTGAACTAACCCCGACATTAATAAAAGAAAAACGAGGATTCGGAAAAAACCTAAGGGACGCTAAAATAAGAGTGCTTGAAGACAAAGACGTGCTGAAAATAGACGGAAAAGAATTCCTCACATTCATGAGTAGCTTCCTGTAAAAAAAAAGACCATCAATCCGTGCCAACAAACTTCCTGAACGCCTGCGGCATATCACTCATCTGCTCGCGCTGAATCTCCTCGTAAAGGCGGTAGAATATGCCCACAGTAAGCAGTATCCCCGTACCGCTTCCTAACGCGCCGAGCATGTTGGCTCCTGCGGCGAGCAACCCCACTGCTACGCTGCTCAGTATCGTGATTTGGGGTATGACGCGGTCCAGCTGACGTTGTATTATCCTCTCGTCCGGCCTAAATCCCGGCAAGTACATTCCGCTCTGCCGTATCTGCCCAGCAACGGTCTTAGAGTCTAAGCCCGTAGTCTGAACCCAAAACTGCCCGAACAGAACGCAAAGCCCTGTGAAAGCCAACAGGTACGTCAGAAGGTGCAGCAGTATGTC
>CAZKCF010000036.1:0-6903 GCA_964551365.1 uncultured archaeon | reverse complement strand
AACCACCAGTAAGAGATACTGTTTCGTTGCTTAAAAATAGGTTGTCGTCTGGAGCGCACATATTTTTTATATACTCTGGAGAAATAGTTTAGTGTGGCGAGACTTAACTTCATGTTGGGCGTCTTGGTCGCGATTGCACTTACGTTAGGGTGCATTAGCAACGAGAGTACGACAACAACGGTTGCGCCGTATACTACTTCGATAGAACGGAAAACTGTTGACAGTAGTGTGGAAGTCTACGTTCAAGGAGAGTTTAAGGCTCGGCTTAGCCGAAGCCAATTGGGGGAGTTGCCTCAAGTGACATCTGACGTCGGAAGCGGGCTCGGCGTGTTAGTTAGTGACGTGCTTAATGCTGCTGGAATCGACAAAGCAGAGAGGATAACAGTCTATGGGACTAAAATCCCGGAAGAGGAGGTGAGGACTGCTACGCTTGAGCTAAACAAGCTGGGAGATAACAAGTTTGCTGCGTTGATATACACTATGATGAACGACACAATGCTTGTGGTTTTGAACACAACGAACGTTGACGAGAGGATAAGAGTACCGCACGTGTACAAGATTGACGTGATAGAATGAGGATAACGTGGGGTATAGCCGGTATGGTGGCAGTAATATTTCTTGAAGGATGCCTTAGTCCAGTTCAACCGAACACAACAACATCAATCAGATTCACGCCCGCTCCAATAGACCAGATGACAATATTCGTCAACGGCATCTCGATTAGAAACCTGAGCACCCAAGAATTACGCAACTTAAAGCAATTTGACACCGGAATAAACGACGGCGGAGGCCCGAACGGAGTCCTACTGTCGGACGTCTTAAGCTATGTTGGAATCAAAGACTTCAAAGAAATAACCTTCAAAGGCAAAAACAGGCGCAACAACGAGGAGGTAAGTGAAACATTAAGCAGAGATTTGGTTTATGACAGCAGGTACAACGTGTCCCTGAAGTACACGAGCCTGAAAGACTTTAAGTTGGTTGCGCCGGGGACTCCACAGTATTCGATGAAACGCCTTTCAAGGGGGTTGTCCCAGCAGTTTATAGTATGGAGATCAAAACCTGAGTTTCTTATGCAACGCAAATAGGCTGAGCAAAAGCAACGCCGCTAAGACAGCTAGCGCATACATGTAACTGCTTTTGCTAGCGTGCACGTCATTTGATGTTAAGGTGTCATTGAGTGTACTGTCAGCTGAGACAGTAGTAGTGGACGATGAAGTCGTTTTAGGTATGGTGGTAATCACAGGCATAGTGAAGGACATTATCGTTGACGTAGACGACGTTGATGTTGACTGCACTTCCGGCTCTGATGATGTCGTCAAGGTCGAAGTTGTGCTACAATATGACGCGTTCAATGACAGCTCATAGTCCCTGAAACGAAATTTTTCTATTTTAAGGGAGTATTCTCCTACAGCAGTCGGAGTAAAATTAAAAAATCCGCCCGAATCTGTCTTAAAGTCTGAAATCTTTTCTCCGGCGTAAAACAAGTCAACACTAGCACGCTCAACCGAGTCATAATCATCGTCTAAGACAGTTAAAACAACAGGGACGCCAACACACGCACCCAAATTATCTAATCCGGATGCATTAACAAACATTTCTGCCCTACGGCGTCTAGCAGACGACACAGACCAGCCGTCGCTGGAAGCTAATCCAGCATAACCATCAGGATTATTCGGCGGCCCACTAGGCCACCAGTATGCGTTACCCCCGTCCTTATGGTTAAACAAAACGCCAAGCACCTTAGAGGGATTACCATAAACTCCCAGAAGCGAGTAGTCTACAGAATACTCAACCTGCCAGCCTCCAAGAACGTCTGAAAAGGAATAACTCCAGCCATCAGACGAAACATTAACCCACTTGATGCCGTTCCCCTGTTTGAATTCCGAACTTCCATTCCGCCAGACCATCATCCTCCGGTCATCTTCCTGCGGCTTGCTACCCTTGTCGTTATTCACATCAAAACTTAGTGCAACAAAATCGCCACCAGTCTGAGTGGAATCAGGAACATTGAATGCAACATAAAGCCTCTCTGAACCGTGCTTCATGTAAACACTAATTGGATCGCAACACGACGTGTAAGTCACCCTAACGGCGTCATCCCATTCCCCAGCAGACAAGACACCATCCAACACAGGATTCAAGCCACGAGACACAACAACAGACTCTGCAGAAACGCACTGAGCAGCCAAAAATAAAACCACGAAAACCGTAACCCAGACAACGCTTACTTCAGGTTGCATTGTTCTTTAGCCGCATTAATCGTGTTGACCATAAGCATTGCAATAGTCATCGGACCCACACCACCCGGCACAGGAGTAACATAAGACGCCTTCATTCGCACACCATCAAAATCAACGTCGCCTCGAATACCCGAACTAGTCTGCGCCGTCCCAACGTCAACGACAATGGCGCCGTCCCGGACAAAATCGCTTGTGACAAAACCTGGCTTGCCTACCGCAGTAACAAGCACATCTGCCTCGCGCGCCCTAGACTTCAGGTCCACAGTTTTAGAATGGCAGACTGTCACAGTCGCGCTGCGCTGTATGAGCATGAGGGCAAGCGGCTTACCCACTAGGGTGGAACGGTTGATGACGACCACATTCTTGCCTTCAAGATTAGTGACCTGCTCCAGAAGATAGACCACACCTTTTGGAGTGGCTGGCGCTAGCGTTTCGTCTCCAGCGACAAGCCGGCCAATGTTGATTGGATGGAAACCGTCCACATCCTTTTCAGGGTCGATGGACTCCAGAACCCTGTCCTTGCTTATGTGCGACGGCAACGGCAGTTGCACGAGAATGCCGTGTATCTTTTTATTCTTATCCAGTTTCTTCACCAGCGCGATAAGTTCGTCTTCAGAAATCGCTGAACTCAGCTTATGGTCTTCGGAGTATAAACCAAGCTCTCCGCATGCCTTGTGCTTCAGCTGAACGTATGTTTGAGAGGCCATGTCATCGCCGACAAGTACTGTAGCAAGGCCGGGCGTAACACCCAACGCCTTAAGTCGAGAAACCTCTGAAGCAACCTCCCCGCGAACCTTCTGTGATATTTTCCGGCCGTCAATCAACTTGGCAGTCATTCTGAGTAAACAGGAAACCTAGAGCACAACGCCTTTACTTTCGACTTAACGTCGGCCTTAAGTTTTTCGTCCGGGAGATTCGACAAAACGCGGGTTATCATGTCGGCTACCTCAACCATCTCAGGCTCCTTCATGCCGCGTATCGTGACGCACGGAGTACCGATGCGTATTCCAGACGTCACAGTCGGTGACTGCGTGTCAAATGGTATCGTATTCTTGTTCAAAGTAATACCAGACAGACCTAACGCCGCTTCAGCGTCTTTGCCGGTAAGGTTCTTGCTGCGCAAATCAACGAGCATTAGGTGGTTGTCAGTCCCCCCTGAAACAGTCCTGAAGCCGTTGGACGCAAGACGCTTGGCCAACGTCTGCGCGTTTTTCACTATCTGAAACTGGGTTTCTTTCCACTGCGACGTCATAGCTTCCTTGAAACAAACAGCTTTCGCTGCTATCACATTCATGAAAGGCCCGCCCTGAATCCCTGGGAAAACAGTCTTGTCTATCAGCTTAGCGTGCTCCTCCCGACAGAGTATCATCGCGCCGCGAGGACCCCTGAGAGTTTTATGCGTTGTGGTAGTCACGAAGTCAGCGTACTTCACTGGGCTGGGGTGTGCTCCAGCAGCAACAAGCCCCGCAATATGGGCTATGTCCGCCATCAAGTACGCGCCAGCTTCGTCTGCAATCTCGCGGAACGCCTTAAAGTCTATTGTCCGCGGATAAGCGCTTGCGCCGCAGACTATGACCTTGGGTTTATGTTCTCTAGCGAGCGACGACGCCTGCGCGTAGTCTATTGTTTCTGTTTCCTTGCTGACTCCGTAGAAGACATCTTTGTATAGTTTTCCGGAAAAGCTTGCAGGATGGCCGTGCGTCAGATGTCCGCCGTGGCTTAAGTCCATGCCCATAAGCGTGTCGCCAGGCTTCATTACCGCAAAATAGACTGCCATGTTAGCTTGACTGCCAGAATGCGGCTGCACGTTAACGTGCTCTGCGCCAAAAAGTTTTTTAGCCCGCTCTATAGCAAGTGTCTCAGCCTCGTCGACGAACTGGCATCCGCCGTAGTAGCGTCTCCCAGGATAGCCTTCAGCATACTTGTTTGTCATAACACATGCGAGGGCTTCCATAACAGCCTTGCTTGCATAGCTTTCAGAGGCAATCAACTGAAGTTGATTGCTCTGCCGATCCAACTCCTTGGAGATAACCGCCGCTATCTCAGGGTCCGTTTCGCTCAAACGCGGTATGATTTTACTTGAGATTTCAACCACCTTTGCATTAATTATGGAATTTGCCTTGTTAAAGTTGACGGACCCGGCGGGATTTGAACCCGCGACCACCGGATGCCCTCGACCGTTAGACGTCGCCTGAAAACAGGTGGGTCTTAGAAGTCCGGTGCCCTATCCATGCTGGGCTACGGGCCCTATTGTAAGTAGGTATAATAGTGAGTATTCTAGGATAAAAAATACATTTAAGGGGTTTAAGCTATGGGGGAAACAGGCATCATTCACTAAATCACACTGCTTAAAAACATATTAAAAACAATATAATATAATGGACAGGGAAATCATCTGGAAAATCCTGGAGGACTACGACCTCAAGAAGGTAAGAATAGGGGTTCTGGCCTCACACTCGGCGTTGGACGTCGCAGACGGCGCCACGGAAGAGGGTTTCAACACTATTTTATACTGCCAGAACGGCAGGGAAAAAACATATACAAGATACTTTAAGTCAGAGCGCTCTGAAGGCAAAACGATACGGGGCGTCGTAGACGAGTTCAAGGTTTACGGAAAATTCAGCGAAATAATGAGTGAACGCGAACAGTCTACGATGCGCGAAAACAACGTTTTGTTTGTCCCAAACCGGTCGTTCACTTCGTACATCGGGGTTGATGAGATAGAAAACAAGTTCAACGTGCCGATTGTCGGCAGCAGGAACATGCTCCGCAGCGAAGAACGCGGCGAGAAAAAAAGCTACTACTGGCTTCTAGACAAAGCAGGCTTACCGTACCCTAAAAAGATAGAGTCCCCTGAAGACATAGACGAACTGGTCATAGTAAAACTCCATCACGCCAAAAAGAAGCTGGAACGAGGCTTCTTCACAGCAGCATCATACAAGGAGTACTCTGAAAAATCAACGGCGCTACTAAAACAAGGGGTCATAACAAAAGACGCATTAGAAAACGCGAGGATAGAGCGCTACATAATCGGGCCCGTCTTCAACTTAGACTTCTTTTACTCGCCAACAGAGGAGAGTATGTCTAAGCTAGAGCTTATCGGAGTGGACTGGAGGTTTGAATCAAGCCTTGATGGGCACGTCAGACTCCCCGCACCACAACAGCTGACGTTAAACGAAACCCAGATTACTCCAGAATACACCGTCTGCGGCCACAACAGCGCAACCTTGAGGGAATCGCTGCTCGAAAACGCCTTCGAACTCGGGGAAAAATATGTGAAAGCAAGCCAAGAACACTACAAACCGGGGATTATCGGAGCATTCTGCCTGCAGACGTGCGTGGACAAAGACCTCAAGTTCCACATATACGACGTAGCACCGCGGATAGGCGGAGGCACGAACGTGCACGTTGCAGTAGGACACCCCTACGGTAATGCGTTGTGGCGTAAACCCATGTCAACAGGCAGAAGAACCGCAATGGAAGTCAGACGCGCCATAGAAAAAGGACGATTAAAAGATATCGTAACTTAAAATGATTTCAGACGAAATAGGAGAAATAATCGACGGATACGACGGGAAAAAAATAAGGATAGCCACAATAGGAAGCCACTCGGCCCTAAACATATTCAAGGGCGCGCGAGATGAGGGGTTCAAGACAGTTTGCATCTGCCTTAGAGGGCAGGAAAAACTCTACCAGAGGTATAAGCTCGTTGACGAAACCATATTCATTGACAACCTCTCGGACCTGCTTTTGGAGGAAACTCAAGAGAAACTCCGAGCATTGAACGCCATAATAATACCCCACGGCTCGTTCAACGCGTACATAAACCAAAAGGAAATGGAAACCAGCCTGCGTGTGCCGATGCTGGGAAACAGAACACTCCTCAAGTGGGAAACAAGCAGGGAACTACAATGGCGATGGCTCAAGGAAGCAGGCCTGAAAGTGCCCAGAGTATACAAATCACCCGACGAAATCGACGGCCTAGTTTTCGTAAAATTCCCAGGCGCCCGCGGCGGCAAAGGATACTTTGTCGTCGACTCCAAAGACGCTTACCACATGAAAATGCAGGACATGCTCAAAAAGGGTTTAATCGTGGAAAAAGACGCTAAACGAGCGTACATACAGGAGTACATAATAGGGGTCAGCGTCTATCCACACTACTTTTACTCACCATTAACCAAGGAAATCGAGCTTCTGGGAGTGGACAAGAGATATGAATCAAGCGTGGACGGAATAAACCGCATACCAGTGCCAGAACAACTTGCACAAAAAATTAACCCATCATTCACAATAGCCGGAAATTTCCCGATGGTTGTGAGAGAATCCCTGCTGCCAGTAATATTTGAAATGGGCGAACGCATAGTAGAACACTCCAAGAAAATAGCGCCACCCGGAGCAATCGGACCGTTCTGCCTTGAAACAATATGCACGGAAAACCTAGACTTAGTGGCCTTTGAGATATCAGCGCGGATTGTCGCCGGATGCAACGCAGAGATAGGTGTGTCGCCTTACACTTACTTGACGTACGATGAGCCGATGTATATGGGCAAAAGGATTGCGAGGGAAATCAAAAACGCCATAAAAACCAAGTCCCTGGGGATGATTGTCACCTAGAGCGCTTTTTATACTGTGGGTCCAATAAGTATAATGTTTTTATCACTAC
>CAZKCF010000035.1:1683-7002 GCA_964551365.1 uncultured archaeon | reverse complement strand
GCACAACACTGATGCCACCGAAACCCTGAAGCTGCTGAAGACGCGCAAGGAAGGCCTAACTTCAAGCGAGTCTGCAGAGCGTTTTAGGGATTACGGCCCAAACGAGCTTAAAGAAAGAAAGAAGACTTCGCCACTTCAGTTGTTCTTAAACCAGTTCAAGGACTTCCTTGTCGTAATACTCCTGCTCGCTGCAATCGTTTCCGCCGCAATAGGGTTCTTGGAAAACACAACCGAAGAGATTTACGAGGCAGCCGCAATAGTTGCCGTAGTGTTGTTCATCACAGTCGTCGGATTCGTGCAGGAATACAAGGCCGAAAAAGAACTTGAAGCACTCAAAAAAATGGTGTCCCTAAACGCAGTGGTCTTAAGAGACGGAAAACAGACTGAAATACCTGCCAAAAAAATCGTGCCCGGCGACATACTGCTAATCGAGGCGGGAAACAAGATTCCAGCCGACGCGCGCTTAATCGGGTGCATAGAACTCCGGGTTAATGAAGCGCCGTTAACTGGCGACTCGCTGCCCGTCCTAAAACAGAATGTTGTGCTGGAAGAGCAGACGCAGCTTGCGGACCGCGTTAACATGATTTACATGGGCACGAGCGTCGCATATGGCAAGGGAACGGCAGTCGTCGTGTCCACCGGCATGGGAACCGAGCTTGGTGAAATCGCCGACAAAATACAGTCTATAGAAGAGGAGGAAACGGCACTGCAGGCCAGCATCGACCTCGTTGGAAAACAAATAGGCTTCATAGTGCTGATACTGTGTACTTTAATATTCATAGCGGGGGTTGCTAGGAACATAGGCGACTTGATCACCATATTCCTGTCCGCTGTCGCACTGGCTGTTGCCGCAGTACCCGAAGGCCTCCCAGCAGTAATAACCGTAACCCTGGCGCGGGGCATGCGCAGCATGGTAAACCGTAATGCGATAATACGCAGGCTTCCTGCAGTCGAAACGCTCGGCTGCACTACGGTAATCTGCTCAGACAAGACTGGTACGTTAACGCGGAACGAGATGACTGTCCGAAAAATATATTCCGCAGGAAAAACAGTCGACATATCCGGCGAAGGATACGAACCCAGAGGAGACTTCAAGCTAGACGGAAAAACGATAGAACCTGGCGAGAACGCAAAACTCGCGTTGACGATAAGCGCACTGTGCAACAACTCCTCGCTCGAGCGCAGTGGATGCGAGTGGCGCATAGTCGGCGACCCGACCGAAGCCGCCCTCGTCGTCGCAGCTGCAAAAGCTGGGTTAACGTCCAAGACGCTTGAGGAAACGTATCCGCGGATTTCCGAGCGCCCGTTCGATTCCGAGCGAAAGAGGATGTCTACAGTCCACGAGACGCCTGAAGGAAGATTCTTGTACCTTAAGGGGGCAATCGATGTTGTCCTGCCGTTGTGTGATTCGGTTGTGGCTTCAGACGGCATAAAGAAGCTGGACGACAAAACTAGGTCTGAGATTTTCGGAGTAAACGACGACTTCGCCGGCAGGGCCCTCAGGGTTTTGGCTGTCGCCTACCGCAAGCTTGACGGCAAAGAAGATTACTCCACTTTTGGCGTTGAGCGTAATCTTGTCTTCGCCGGATTGCTTGGGATGATTGACCCGCCTCGAGAGGACGCGATAAAGGCGGTTCGATTATGCAGGAAAGCGGGCATAAGGCCCATCATGATTACCGGCGACCATAAGATGACTGCAGTTTCCGTGGCGCGTGAAATAGGCATCTACTCTGAGGGAGACAAGGTTTTGACTGGAGTGGAGTTGGACGACGTCAGCGACAAGGAGCTGAAACAAATAGTGAACAACGTCAGCGTTTACGCCAGAGTCTCCCCAGACCACAAGCTCAGAATCGTCGAAGCCCTGAAAGAAAGAGGCGAGATTGTGGCAATGACCGGCGACGGAGTCAACGACGCCCCCGCGCTCAAGAAAGCGGACATAGGCGTTGCGATGGGCGTCACCGGCACGGACGTGACTAAAGAGGCGTCTGACATGGTGCTTACGGACGACAACTTCGCGAGCATCGTTTCTGCTGTCGAAGAAGGCCGCAACATCTACGACAACATAAAATTGTTCATAAAATACCTGCTGTCATGCAACATCGGCGAAGTCATGGTCATATTCTTTGGAATAATGTACATGCAAAAACTACCCCTGCTTCCATTGCAGATACTCTGGATGAACCTGCTGACTGATGCTGCGCCCGCTCTCGCATTAGGCTTCAACCCAACTGACCCCGACGTGATGAACCGCAAGCCACGCAACCCCAGCGAGAAAATAATCAACAGCAAGACTATAATGCGTTTTGTTGCGATAGGGGTTTTCATGTGCGCCGGAACGCTGTTGTTGTTCACCGGCTACCTGCACGCTGGCTTGAACAAGGCGCAGACTATCGCGTTCACCACGCTCGTGATGTTCCAGATGTTTTATGTCTTAAGCTGCAGGTCTGAGGAGAAGACGCTCCTGCGGGCGGGCGTGTTCTCAAACAAGTATTTGATTGCGGCTGTCGTGTTCTCCATCCTACTTCAGTTCGCGATAATTGAAGTGGGTTTCCTGCAGAGTGTGTTCAAGACCGTCAGCTTGAATGCCTTAGACTGGGCCAGAGTCATCTTGGTTTCGATGACCGCGTTCATAATCCCCGAAGTATACAAGACGGTGCGAAAATGATTAAGGCGGGTGTTTTGGCCATACAAGGAGACGTCTCCGAACACATCAACTCACTAGAGAATGCTATGCACTCGATGGGCGTTGAAGGCAAAGTATATGCCGTCAAATCGGAAAAAGACTTGCCTTTAGACGCCCTCGCCATACCCGGCGGAGAAAGCACGACAATAGGCAAACTACTTCACCACTACCGCCTGATGGACAAAATACGGGACGCCGTTAAAGACGGAATGCCGGTTCTGGGAACATGCGCCGGAATGATACTGCTCGCCAAGGAAGGCAACGGCGACGTGTTGAAAACCAGACAACCCCTGCTGGAGCTGATGGACATTAAAGTAGACCGAAACGCCTTCGGCAGACAGCGCGAAAGCTTTGAAGCTGACTTGAAGATACCTGCGTTGGGTGCGAAGCCGTTTCCAGCAGTCTTCATCAGGGCGCCGGTCATAGAACGCGTGTGGGGTAAGGCGAAACCGCTTGCCGAATACGACGGAAAGATTGTGTTCGCGCGTGAGGACAGCATGCTTGCCGTCGCATTCCACCCTGAGTTGACTTCCGACACCAGGTTGCACGAGTTTTTCCTGAAACTGGCTTAAGTTAATAAACAATCCTGTTTTAAATCAATACTGTATGACCCAACTCGTTGATTTCGGAGTCGTCAAAGCCGAGCTCACCGGCGCATCATTCATGCGCGTGATGCGTGTTTTGCAGAGAAGCCGGGTGTTTGGCTCCCCTGATAATGTTCCCTCAGTGCTTGTCTTAACCGACCAGTGCATTTACTTTGGCGGAACCGAAACGTCGGAGAGAAAGTTTCATAAAATCCTCATGTCAGATGTCTTAGATGTTGGGTTTTCCGGAACGTCGTTCTGGCGTTGCGTTAAAGTAACGTACTCGCGTGAGAAAAAACAGAAGTCAGTGTTCCTCTGCCCGTTCGACGGCGAACCACATAAGCCGGAAATCAATGTCGAGGAAATGAACGAACTACACGAACTAATAAAAAAATACTCACGCCTTAAAGATGATTCCCCTCAGTAGGATTGGTTTCAAGCGAAATTGGATTTACGAGGTAGTCGTCTCGGCTAGAGGACATGCCGCGCCGATGGGAGTGTGGACTCCGGATTTCAGGCGGATTAAGCTTAAGGCGTACAAGACGTCTCAGACCGGCAGGTTGATTAAAAAATCAGGGCAATTCGCAGTCCATTTTCCCAGCGGAGTCGACAGTTTCCAGCGGGCGTTAAAATCGAAAAAAATTGCTGGCGGCTGCAGCAGGCTATCCTGCCGCGTTGTTGACGTGAAGGAAGACTCGCGTTCTTTCGTGTTCACTGCTAAAGTGTTTGACTGCAAAATCAAGAAGCCTGTTTTTTTGTTCAACCGGGCGTCTTCCCTGGCCTTAGAGTGTTTGATTGAGTCCACGAAACCCAAGCCCCGCAGGAAACTTATTCGCGAATACCATGAGACCATAAAAAAGGTTGCGCCCGGTTCGGTTTACAAGAGAGTTTCCAGCAGCGTTCTTTAGGCGGCTACACTGTCTTCATCATACCACCCAACGTTATCTGAAGTACGTAGCTCCCTATGAAAAACAATCCTATGCTCACGGCCGCAAGCAGCGGGAAATACTTGAATCCCTGCGTTTCCTCGCCGTTGAGTATCAGGCCTATCACAAGCGAGCCGAAAAACGATGACGCCATCAGCGACAAGACAGCGTAAGTTTTAATGAAGTCTGCGGAAATCTTCACCTCAGTTATCGCTATGGGCAACGCCTTCTGCATGTCGCCGGCGTTAGCCGGCATCTCTTTCGTAATCATCGCAATATTCTGCGTGAGAATGTTCACCAGAAACGAAGACATCGCAAACAAAGCTGGGGCGCCTATGCCAATCGCGATGAATATGAACATGGCGTACATGAGAACAGACGCCGTAATCTCCCGTTGGACTATCTGCTGGCTCCGCAAGTCTTCCGCAGTCTCGTCCAACAAGTCGGCGAGTTTTCCGCCAGACTTCATGCTCTGGTTTATCAAGTCAACAGCCCGATTAAGGTTCTGCGACCTAATATGGTCCTTAATTTTCTCCAAAGACTCTGCAAGCGTCTTGCCAGTCATAGTCTCCTTGCCAACGCGCCTTATCTCCTGCTCCAGCGGGCCGAACTCTGGTCTTGCGGCGCGCAGGAACGCTTTGTCTGTAGTCAAGCCTGCTCTTATGTTGGAGGACATCAGTTGGAGGGCGTCCGGCAGCACTTCTTCGACAAACTTTGCCTTCGAGTCCGCCGACAGGATTATCCACACGTAAAAAACTACTTCAACAAGAGTGAACGACACCGCGTAAGCCACTCCCAGAGACAAAAGCTTATAGTGTGCTGCCGCGCTCGCGACAACATAACCCACTAGAAGGCCCATAACGAGCGCGAACCCCAGGAATTTTTCCGGATCAATCTGCAGGCTGGAGTAGCGTATCTGCTGTCGTGCCTTCAGTCTTATGGTCTTGGGCATAAGCTGCCCTATGGGAGTGTATGGGTCCACTTTAGTTTCCAATCAAATTAGGTCTCTTGGATTTTATGACACTCATGAAAATCATCTGCATTGCGCATACTGCTATAAGCAGGTACCAGAATGTTTGTTCCCTGCCGATTGATTCCATGCCGGGGAACGATGAGAGTATTATCA
>CAZKCF010000035.1:0-1673 GCA_964551365.1 uncultured archaeon | reverse complement strand
TATCATCACTGTTATGCCAAGCGACGGCATTATGACCGCCACCATCATGTACACCATCGCAAGGGGGTTTAGCGTCGACTTGTATCTGCCTATTTCTATGAGCTGCTCCCTCGACAGGGCTTTCACCACGTTCGCCAGGTTATCGCCCACGTCGCTCCCGGATTTCATCGAGTTAATGAGCTGCCAGAGCGCTCTCCTAAAGTACATTGACGGGTTCCTTATTGCCAGTTCCTCCAGAGCTTCTACCACGTCTTTCCCTGTGTTAACCTTCTCCACGACAAGCCTCATTTCGTCTGATATTGGCCCGTAGTCTCCTGAGCCTATGGCAACTAGGCTGTTGAATATCGGAACACCCGACCGTATCTGCACCAGTATGCTGCGCAATGCGAACAGTAGGTTTCGTTCAACGTTTTTGACGCGGGAGTTGACTACCGCTTTTGGGTAAGCTGTCAGGTAAATGTACATGACTAATCCCACTACTGCTCCGAGAATTGGCCCCAGCGTAAGGTTTGTGCTCTTGCCGAGGTAGAGTACGCCTGTTATGAAAACAGTAGCCACGAGGAATGAGATAACAAGCATGACAAAGCATATTGAGAGGTAACTTCGGCCGGTGACGTTGTATCTTTCAGCGACACCGGACTGTTTGAGCGTCAAATCCATGTACGGCGAAGTCTTGGCCAGAAAGTCGCCCACGCCCTGAAACCACCGGGCAATGCTCCTGACCGTAGGCGAACCGACGAAAGGTATCTCCCTGCTGCTTGCCATACTACTTAATTATCGACCTTTAATGTAAAAATGCCTAAAACTCTCTTCGCACGTAGTATATGACTACTGCGCCCATGACTACGAGGACTATAGCAGCGAGGGTCCAAATCCAGGTTTTTAAGACAACGCCCACCTCTTCCTTGATTGTTGTTGAGGTTGTTTCCGCGGGCTGAGTGGTTGTCGTTATTTGCACTGTCGTGAGCGGAGCAGACAGTGTTGACGTTGAGGTGGTGGTTGAGGAGCTTGTTGTAGTGCTCGTTGAGGTTGTCGTGCTAGTGGTTGTCGTAGTCGTTGATGTCACGGTCATGGTAGTCATTGTAACCGCTTCCGGCGGAATCGGAACATCCTCACCTACAATGAACGCAGGAAACACCATCAGCATTAACGCCAGCGCAACGAATTTAACCCACTTCTTCATTGTTTTACTCATCCGCATTGTCGTTAAAATATTCAGAACTCCTTCCCCGAGTGCGTGAATGCGCGTGTTTTAAAGCAGCTTGTTGGGTTCGCTGTTGGATTTCACGGCGTCCACCACGCTGGCGTTGTCAACGTAATACCTGTTCATCACCTTGCCCACGTCGCCAACGCTCCTCACGTTATGGTTCACCATCCACTCTAGTATGCTTTTCTTCAACTCAAGGTCTCGGTCAATCTCCTCCTTCTTGAGTCCGGTGTGGCGCTCCAGTTCGCTGAAGAGTCTCATCGGCGCCATGTTCGACACTATTTCGTCGTTTCTGGGGTCCCAGTTGTAGACGATGTTTGGGGTGTGGAATACTTGTCCTTGAGCCAGCCGCTCGCGATCTAGGACGAACTCGCCGGCCTCGAAGATTCTTCTTATGTTGCGTCTTCTGTCTCTGAACATGACGACGTTAAGGTGCACTGAATCCAGCATGCTGTTGTGTATGGAG
>CAZKCF010000034.1:0-7226 GCA_964551365.1 uncultured archaeon | reverse complement strand
AAATAATGCCGTACGTGAAGTCATATAACAGGTTCAGTTTTTCAGTCCAACTCATGAGCGACCAAGCCCTCTTCAACGTAACTCGAATGTCTCTATCAACCAAAAAGACGGGTTTCCCATGCTCTTCAGCAATCTTCATCGCCTCAATCATCTCCGCGCCAGGTTTAACCCCCATCCTATCTCCAATCCTGCGCTGGAAGTTTGATAACAGTAGTTGCGCTAGAAATAGGTATGTCCTGCCCGAGCTGAGTATCTCCGTTATCTCGGTCTCATCCCATTTTTTCTCGTTTTTAAGGGTGTGTTCTCTCTGGTCGCACAATTCTACGGCAACCGCGTCAGGGTTTTCCCTCATTATCGTCTCCCTGACGAGGTTGACGCTCTCCTCAGAGACGTGCGCTGTGCCCACGAAGACAATTTCCTTGCCTGCGGAATTTATCTTGATAACTAGGTCGGCCATTGACATAAATATGGTACTACCCTATATTAATGCGACTGCATGAAAGCACACGCTCTAATACTCGGTGCCGTCATCCTGTTGTCACTCGCATACTTCAGCCTCAGTAGCCGCTGCACAGTTGAAAAAACCCTGGTTAGCGTTACTTCAATCCTCCCAGCGTTAGGGTTCATGCGTTACTGTCATTCCTTGTGCAGTGAAAAATACAGTCAAAGCCGCCCTGTTTTCATGCCCCACATGTGAATGAGCTTCAGGACCGCTTCAGCGTAACGTGGGATAATCTCGTCCGTCATCTCATCGCACGCTTGAAGCGCTCTTTCGCGGCGTGCGGCATCTTCAGGTCGTCTTATATCCTTTAAGACGGCGATTATCTCCTCGTTGCTGTTGACGGCTTCGGTCGCGTCGTGTTTTTTAAGCACGTCGCATGCCATTTTGCTGTAAACCCAGCCGCCTTCAAAATACCTGGGGTATTTGCCTTGGCTTGCAGGCTCCAGAATGTTGTTGTCGGAACCTATAAACACCCGGTCTGCTATAGCATACGCCTTAACGAGTTCTCCTGTTGTGTTCAATACAATTACTCTGCTCGCACCCGTTTCGTCTGCCCTCATTCTATAGTCTATGCTCATGCTGTCAAGGAGCGTCTGCGCTTTAATGTCTTGACTCCTATATCTCGGCGCTATTATCGCTACTGGTCTTTTTTCTTTCGGGATGGTGGCGTAGGCGTCTGCGAACATTTTTAGTTCGTCTTCTGTTGGGGAGCCCACTACGACTATTTTGTCTTCAGGCGTTACGTTCAGGCTTCTCCTGAATTCTTTTTTATCTTTTTCGGAGACGGTCTTAAGACCGTACTTGAATGGTTGGTAACCTAGTTCGCCCAAGCTTTGTTTTGGTTCGTCTTGAAATTGGATGCAGAATGCGGCTTCATTTGACCCCTCTCCAGAGATAATACTATTAATCTTCAGATCACTGGTCTTTGCTTTAGCTTCTTCCGCGCTTACTTCCCCACCGTATCCGAGTGTGACGTTCCGTAAGCCCGTTGACGTCATCAAGCCTCTCAGGGCGTTTAGGCTGGCGTTCTCGTAAGCGTACACGTGAACTGGGAGGGCTCTTACCCGCTCTATTTCTGTTTCAGGAAGCGGTTTCGAGTAAAACTCCAGCAAATTAAGCCGTTCTCTAGGCGGCTTAGAGTTCACGTACTCTAAAACATGTTTTGCATATCTCTCCTCCGCCATGCTGTTCACAAACCCAACGGCGACTTCACCAGCGTCGGAGACTTTATCCAAAGTGACGTTCATACCATTCGCCTGCAAACTTTCCAACGACGCCTTCAACGCGTCTCCCATAGCAACCTCCACAACGTCTGGTCTGCCCTTTTCCGCAATCGCGTTCAGGCGACTCCACGCCTGCTCGACAGTACCCAAATCCACTTTCACGCCAGATTCCCGCAAAGCCTTAAGTGCTCTAGGAAGTCCGTAAACCATTATCGGGCCCACATTATCGGGCTTTGTTTTTGCAACCAGCGTCTGCAGCCACCCTAGCGTGTTTACGTCCACTTTCACGCCAGATTCCACTATGGCGTCTAATGTGCGCGGTAGTCCTCCGAGCATCATTGTGTAGACGTACTCTGCGTCTCTTTTCTCAGCCATTGAGGTTAGATTGCCCCACACTTGTCCGACAGTGTTCAAGTCGACTTTAGTGCCAGACTTTTTCAGGGTTTCGAGTACGTTAGGCAGGCCGTTGTACATGATTACGTCAGTGTATCCTGTAGAGGAGTTTTCTGCAACTTCATTTAGCTTGCTCCACGTCCGTTCCACAGTTTTTTCGTTCGCTGGCGTCTTCATCTCAGCGAGGATTTTCACGGCAGCAGGGATGCCGTAACTCAGCATGCCCACCACCCCTACAGTGCCCGTGTTTTCGGATAACCTTTCCAGCCAACCTAACGTTCCAGAATCAACCACCATTCCTGAAGACTTCAAGGAATCTAATGTCGTTGGAAGGCCAAGGCGCACTAGCTCGTAGACTTTACCTTCTGCTTTAGCGGAAAGCGATTCCAGTTTATCCAGCGCGCGTGGGTCAACTGGTATCCCCCCATCGTGCATGGCCGTGAATGTTGCTGGGAGCCCGTCATTTAGCAGGCGTTTGGTTTGCTCTGGCGTTGTTTTTCTCGCGATTGAGGTGACGTGACTGCTGCCTAAGATTACTGCCGCCTGAAGCCCGTCAGGAAATTTTCCTAACTCAAGTCCCATAGCCTCTAGTGTGCTGGTTTCCTCAAGCATTGCCTTCAACCCGTCAGGGTCTTTGGTCTGCAGAACCAAAGTAGCTTTCTCATCCAGCGTGTGATGTTTCTTCTGCCATTCCCTGAGAATCTGCTGTGACCTCAAGTTAGGCTGCGTCCCCATAAGCTCCGGCAAACACGCGTCTCCCCTCTTTTGGGCGTGTTTTTGCTTTGACACATTATTTTCCTACACGCTCTGGGACTAAATACTGGGTGTCTTGGAAAAAACGTTGGAGTATTTAAATGTTGGCTCAGATAGATTACTCACACGATGATTCCCCTGTTGAACAATAACGAGTTGTGCAAGCACCGTCGCGGTGAAAAGTGCATGAACGAGCAGATTGCGAAGGGGATGATAGTGAACGGTTCGATGCAGTCGCGTTGGTACTGCAGCAACTGCAAGTATTTTGAGCCCACTCAGTAGTCGCCGGTTATTTTTTTCTGATTATGCTAACAACGTCTCCGTCGGCGAGCGCGTGGTCTAATCCCTTCCGTTGTCCCGCATATTTTGCAGACGAACCCCACACCCTCGCGTACTTGAAGGTTTTCCTGAAACTGCGGTGTATCTTGTCGCAGGCGTCGCCTACTTTCGCGCCTTTTCTCAGAATCATTGGCTCGTTGTAGTCTGGTTCTCCGCCGTGGGGTTTCATGTAGACTCTTATGAAGGCGAGTTTCTTAAATATTTTCTCCCTCAGCTCGTCTAATCCAACGTCTTTTTCGGCTGAAATTGCGATGAAATCTTTTTTTAGTCTGGCTGCAGCGTCCGTCAGCTGTTTAGCGTCTGCTAGATCAGTTTTGTTCAGCACAATCAGTGATGGCACGTATGTTCTGTTCCCCATAACGCTGTCAATGAATCTGTCTTCGTTCACGTCTTCGTTCAGTGTCACATCCGCGTTGTGTATGCCGTATATGTTCAGTATCTCCCTCACAGTCTCTTGATTAATCAGCTTTAGTTTGACGTTTGACGTAAGGTTCACTCCTCCGCGTGGGGTTCTGTTTATCCTCATTTTAGGCGGCAAACAGTCTATTCGTATGCCAATGTCGTAGAGTTCTTTTTCCACCATGTTGAGTCTTTCAATCTGCCGTACGTCGATAATAATCAGAATAAGGTCAGCAATCCTTGCTATTGACAGCACCTCTTTGCCGCGTCCCCTGCCAGAAGACGCCCCGGTTATTACCCCTGGCAAATCCAATAGCTGAATGCTCACGCCCTTGTACCCCATCATGCCCGGCACAACATCAAGCGTCGTGAAGTCGTAGGCGGCTACCGGCGACTCCGCGTTAGTCAGCTTGTTTATCAACGTTGACTTCCCTACTGAAGGAAACCCCACCAAGACTACTGTCGCATCCCCTGTTTTTTTGACGCCAAACCCGTAGCCGCCCTTGCTGGAAGACCTCTTCAACGACTCCTCCTTAAGTCGCGCCAGCTTTGCTTTTAGCTTACCGATGTGGTGTTGAGTCGCCTTGTTGTAAGGTGTTTTGCTTATTTCCTCTTCAATCTCGGTTATCTTCTCGTCAACACCCATTTTCGTTAATAGTCTTTATGACAAAAGACAATAACTAATAAAATGCTTAGAAGTATAAGAAGGACTGTAAGCATTGCGTTAAGCACTAGGTTGTTCATAATACTAGGTTTCCTATTGATTTCAGCAGGGCTTCTAAAGCTTTTGGAATCGTACAGACTTAGAAACCTGATTGCGGTTTTACCGACCCTTTTTGCGCTCCAGATTTTTTTGAACGATTTTATGGAGTTGTATCTGATTGAGGAGCTGAAGCTTCGCGGTAACTGGTTTAAGATTATTATCGCTCCGGGCACGATACTGCATGAGCTCTCTCATTTTTTCGCAGCTTTGTTTACTGGCTGCACGATAGTGTCTGTCTCGCTTTTTAAGGTAAACCCCAAGACTGGAGTGATGGGGTACGTTGAGTATCTTCAGCCGTCAGACAAGTGGGTTGTCTTCCGCAACTTTGTGATAGGTTTCGCCCCTTTTTTAGGCTGCGGCATGATGGTTTTGGGGTTGTATTACCTGCAGGCGGAGGGGAATGTTGTTTCGGTTAGCGTTGTTGATGTTGAGAGTGCGGGCGGGCTTTTTGATTCGCTTGTTGGAGTACTCTCCAGTTTCTATGGGACGCTCGTGTCTTCTGGTTTGTCTGGAGTTTCTTTTTGGCTTATACTTTACCTGCAGGTTTGTTTTGGTCTTGGGGCGGCGTCGAGCACTCAGGACCTGAAGGAGTTTTTTTACTCCCTCATCAGGCGCCCGTTTAGCACAATATTCATAGGCGTTCTATCATGTGGCGTGATACTGCTGGCGGAGACGTCTTTTGATTTGATGGGTTACTCTGTTTCAGAAGTCATAGTCTACTTTTTGAGGGCGGTCGTGTTTGTGCTTCTTGTTTCAACGTCGTTCCTCATAGTGTCGTTGCCTCTCTTGTTTTTAGGGGACAAGCTTCTTGAAGTCAATGTCGCCGGCAGGGCCGTTGTGTTCTTCGGTTCTGCGGCTGCGTATCTGTCTGCGTACCGGTTGGCTGGGTTGTCTCCTCAGAACACGTTGGTTATAACTGCTCCTGTATTCCTGCTATTGCTCGTAATCTTCCGTTATCCGAATCTTTTCTTAAAAAAACGTTAGCCGCAGACCTGCACGAGCCGTGTTTTAGTTACCTCTCTAGTGTTTCTCACGCTCTCGTATTCAACTACCTCTCGTGTGCTGTCTGTTTCATTGTACTTTAAAACCGGCACTCTAACCCTCTTTGTTTCCGGCAGAATGTCAAAGGTGTACTTCCAGTCGACGCCTCGCTGCATTCCAAAGTCTATCTCAACGCGTTTGCTCTCGTTCGGCTCAAGCCTGACTTCAACGCCCTTACTTTTGTTTCTGTCTTGGCTCGTAATGTTACCCCTGACAGTGAAAATGCCGCTGTGTTCGTCCTCGTTCTTTATTCTAAGGTATATAAATACTGTTACGTTCTCGTCTGTCCTGCCATACCAGATCTCTTTTTCGCCGTCAGGATTAAACTTGGTTATGTTTATGCCCATCTCCCCCACACTATAGCTTATAGGGATGTCCATATACTCCTCGGTTATATACGGCTCAGGGCCTATGGTCTGGACTGTTTTGTTCACAGGAACCTTCTCTATGTACACTTCAGTTGCGACATAAGTCTCGTTAACATACCTACAGTTCTCGCTCATGCATCCACACGCCAATGCCGCCAGACACAACACAATCAACGCCCTCTTCATTGTCGCGTTAAAACGAAAATTAAGAATAAAATACAAGCGCCTCCTCCGATTAGGGTGCCGTTGACCATCATGTGTATTACCCTCTCGGAACCGAAGAATCCTCTAGTGTTTCCTCCGGTAATCTTCCTCTCAAGCCACCTTGAGAAGTCTTTTCCGTCTGCAATAAGCCTGTAGAAAAACGGCATAAACTCACCTCAAATTAAATAACGGATTCAGCGTATAAATCACTTCAGAATACTCCCGCCCCCGCCAGGAATCCACTTTTGCACGTCAATCAACCCCATCTTTTTCAGGGCAAGCCCATCGTCCTTGTTCGTCTTCCGCAAGACCACATCCTTTATGCCCCTCGACAATACGCCCGGCTTCATGTCTCCAACGCCAACAACAACAAAAATCGGCGTGCGGCTTGAAACAGCATCCACAGGACCGCCAATAACCTCCATTTTGTCGCCTAAAACAAAACCAACCGCAATCCTCAATGCCACTCCCCTAAACCACTTTCGTTCGCCTCGAATAACAAACGCGCCTTTAGTCAAGTATTCCCCACTTTCAGCAGTCTTTGAGATCTGATCTGGTTTCACCATGTAAACGTCACAGCTTCCGGCGCCAGACTTCCATGCGCTGCTGTATGCGGCCGCAGCTTCCGCAGCCTCTCGCATGGTTTTTTCAGGGACTTCGCCGGCTGTGTTTTTCACTATGAAAAATGGTGCTCCGTGCACGTTCGCGTGAAAAACCAAGTCGTTTCTCTCAAGGTGTTTTTTGATTAAGATTTCGTTTGAAGTGGCGTCTTTCCCGCCCACCACAAGGTGACCGTCGCTGCTCACAAACCACCTGAACTTATCATACCAGTGCGCTTTGTCTCTGGCAGCCTGTTTTTTCACTACGCGCTCTTGTGTTAGGGTTTTGGTTTCCCCCAGCTTTTTTATCTCACCAAGGGTTTTCTCCAGCGCGGCTTGGGCGCCCTCTATTTTTTCCTTGTTTTTTTTGGATTTTTCGTAGTATCCCGCCGCGTTCTCTCGCACAGTCAACCGCAAGTCGATTTTAACTTCCATGGTCGGCAATATAACTTAAGGTAGTGTGGATAAAAACAAGCCCGCTGTAGTAAGCTCTCTCACCGGCTGTCTGGTTGTTTACGCGGCGGGTTTTTCTTCCGCGGGCGATGCTGGCGTCTCGGGTACAATGGCCGACACGGCTTTAGCCTGCGTGTTTGCTTTAGCGAGAATCAAGTCTACTGTCTCCTTTGTCATTATGTCGGCTTC
>CAZKCF010000033.1:0-7373 GCA_964551365.1 uncultured archaeon | reverse complement strand
AAACCAAAGACGGCGACAAAATACAACGAGTACCTTGGACACTCGGACTCGAAAAAAAAGACGTCGAAAGCGTGGGAAAAAAACCATACGACCCCAACACAGGAAAACCATTCACAGGATTCCAAACACGAACAACCCAACCAGGTGCCCCAATCACATACAAAACAGAGAAATCAGAGGCACATGAAAGAGCAGTAAGAATTCTTGAAGGCCAGGACAAAGCCAGGGCTGAAAAGAATCTCTCCCCGTCATCTATAGGATCACTGGAAGCATATGAGGATGCAATCAAGGAGCAGGGAGTGTTGATTGAAAGCGAGCACATAGCATACTTTGCTCCAAAAAGCGGTGAAGCGTACGCTAGACTGGTCGTCCCAATCCTTGAGAAGGCTTATCAGGAACTCGAGAAATGGCATGCAGGAGTTGGAACGCGATACCGCATTGCTGTTGAACACTACCCCCCAGGTCATGAGCGCGCTAAGGGGGGAGTAAGCAATCATACGCTCCTGTATGGTTTTGGCAACATAGGACTTTGGGAGGACGCCGAGAAGAGGGTCCCACATGTTGTAGGATACATCGAAGAGATGACTCACACGTTCGACAGAAACTGCGGCGTGGGCGCGTGGTTGTATGAAGGTTTAGGCAACTATACAGCGAATGCCATTACCCCCAAAGTAGCGCCCTGCAAGCAATTGGATGATTTCAGCCGGGGTGTTAGTAAAGTGGATGCAGAAACTTTTGACTATTATGTGAAACATTTCAAACTGCCTCCGGATGTCCCGCAACGCTTGTTTGACAGGATTTACAGGCATTTGTTCAGGCAGCTTGAGCCTGCAGCAGGAAACGAGCTTCTGCCAAGATTCTATCAGGAACTCAAGAAGGTCGGACCAGATATACCTGCCGTGATGAAGATGCTGGATGCTCAATATGATGAACAAGCAGCGGTCGTGGCAGGGATATTCTCAAGAATCACGGGCAGAGACGCGGTCGCTATGTTTAAGGCAGCGCATATTAGGGTAGATGAGAAAACGCTGAGGGATGTTGACAGAGCCTATGAAAAGCACGGCATAGTAGATGAGACAAGATTGGATGACACAAACTTTGATGAAAGAATCAAATCCAGTAAAATCCCGGTTTTAGTTGACTTTCTGCCAGATGCGGAGGACCCCCGCTTCGGGGACAGAAGTAAGTTGATAGATGGCCTAGCTAAGAAATATGAAGGCAAGATAAAATTCTTCAGAGTTTATGCTGACGCGATGCCGGAAACCGTCCGCCGCCACAACGTGGGTGCGCCAGCTTTGGTTCTTTTTATCGGAGGAAAAGAGAGGTTCATCCCTTGGGTACCCAACTACGACATAACAACACGGTCGCTGGATTCATCCCTGAAGGATGCAGGCAAATAAGTTAATTCGCATGCTACAGCAGACTCTCAATGAAACCATTCAACCTACATACAGCTTCTTTTATTGTTTCTCTTGAGACTGAGTAGGAGCAGCGTATGAATCCTTCACCGGATTGGCCGAATGTGCTGCCAGGAACTGCAGCGACGCCTGCTTCCTCAAGCAGCCTCTCAGAGAACTTTTCAGAAGACAAGCCTGTTTCCTTTATGTTCGGGAAAACGTAGAACGCTCCCTTAGGCATAATACAGTTTATTTTAGGCATGTCGTTAAGGCCCCTCACCAGCAGCCTGCGCCGCATGTCATACTCTTTCACCATCTCTTTCACGTATTTCTCGCATTCAAACGCCTTCAATGCAGCGTACTGCGCGATTGATGGAGCGCAGAGCATCGTGTATTGGTGTATTTTCGTCATTGCTTCGATTAGTTCGGGGTTTCCTGCGGCGTATCCGAGGCGCCATCCTGTGAACGCGAAGGCTTTGCTGAATCCGTTGATTGTGAGGACTTGTTTTTCCATTCCTTTGAAGGATGCGATGCTGTGGTGTTTTTCTTTGTCGTATATGAGTTTTTCGTATAGTTCGTCTGATATCACCAGAAGGTTGTGTTCTACGGCGATTTCGGCAATCTCTTCCAAGTCTTTTTTCTTTAGGACGCTGCCGGTGGGGTTGTTTGGCGACGCCACGATTATGGCTTTGGTCTTTTTCGTGATTTTTTGTTTTATGTCTTCGCCTTGTATCCTGAACTCGTTCTCCTCTTTCATTGGCACCGGCACTGGCTGACAGTGGGCGAACCACACGCACGGCTTGTATGCGACGTACGACGGCTCAGGCACCAGAACTTCGTCTCCAGGGTTTAGGATTGCCCTAAAAACGAGGTCAAGCGCTTCGCTTGTTCCCGTGGTTACGAGAACTTGGTGTTCGGGGTCGACGTTGATGTGGTTTTCTTTGAGGAGTTTTTCGGATATTTTTTCCCTGAGCTCCAGTAAGCCGTAGTTTGACGTGTATGACGTGTAGTCGCCGTTTATGGCGGACACTCCTTTTTCTTTCATCGGGTCGGGTGTGGGAAAATCGGGTTCGCCAACGCCAAGGCTGACCACGTTCTCGCTCTTCTCAACCAAATCAAAAAACCGCCTTATTCCTGAAAAAGGAACATTCCTCACTCGCTCTGAAATCATTCTTAAATAGTAACAGGAAGCCTCTTTTTCCCGTCATCAGACAGTATGGCTCCATCGCGCTTGAATTCGCTTAGTATTATGTGTGTGTACGTGCCCAACACGTCTTTTTTGGGCGCTAGTTTTTCTGTTATGAATTCGCTTATTTCGTCAAGTGTTTCGGCTTTTATGAAGATTACTAGGTCGTATTCTCCTGTTGCAACGAACACGTCCTGCACTTTCGGGTCGCGGGCTAGGTCCTTGCATATTTTAGCAAACCCTGCTTTTTCTTGAGGAGTGACTTTGACTTGAATCATTGCGGTAGCGCTTCTTTTGCCTGCTTTCTTCCAGTCGATTACTGTTTTGTATTTTTTTATTATTCCGTCTTTTTTGAGTTTGTCTATTCTTTTTTTGACGGTTTTTTCGTCGGAGTCCAGCATCATGGCCATGTCTTTGGGTGATAGTGTGGCTTCGTCTTCCAGCAGCTCAAGTATTCTTAGGTCGATGTTCATTTTGACCACCAGTGTTAAAGTATGGTACACCCACTTAAAATACCGTTGTAAGGCGTTATTATTCCTGTTTTACCTAAGAGTGTATAATGCACAGGAAAAAGAAGGTTCTCGAGAAGGCTGATGTTAAGGCTGGTGTTGTGCAGGCGGATCAGCTGAAAGACATTGAGGCATAGCATTTGAGGGCTCTGCAGGGCGACCAAAAACGCGTGAGGATGATGGGTCAAAAGCATATGCTGGAGACCGACAGCGAAGGCAGGCCGCTGAACAATTCAGGCTGCGTTTTTTGGGCGGACGGCGAGGTAGTGAAGCAGACTACTATTAGCATGTCAAGCCCGAACCACAACATGGGCGTGCTGAATTTCGTGCGTGAACTGCAGAAGCAGCGTAAGGCAGAAGGGCTGCCGGATTTAACAATCGACCAACAGAACGACCTTTTGTTTAAAAACTATGTGCCGTTGGTCATAAGAGGGCGCGGCGATAATGTCGAGGTTTGCATTCGACCGGATACGGGAGTCGAGAGAGCTGTGCAGACTGCTGAACTTCTTGAAGACAACTTGGGGATACCCTCCGACAGAGTTAAAATCATAGAGATGGGGGAGAGCCGTCTTGTAGACGAATTCAAACGCAGGGGCATGTTGTGGAGGATTTACCCTAAACCAAAGACGCCTGAAGAGGAATCCCGGTTCATTGAAGACTCTCTGGCGAGAACCGCCCATGAAGTGGAAGTCTACTACAGCCCCAGCAGCGGAGAACGTTTCCTGACTGTGGAAAACATGTTCAGAATCGTCAACGACTTTAGGGGTGGAGAGGAAAACAGGAGAAAACTGGTTGACAGATTATCGGAGATAACTGAGCTGGCTTCACGCAAAAACAGGAGCGGAAACAGGGAACTGTCTTTCTTTATGTGGACCAGAAAGACTTCAACGTAGGCAACGTGAAAGAAGTTCTGGAGTACGCCAACGCCGCTGAAGGCGACGCATACGCCCACAACGACAATGAAGTTAAACGAAAGCTAGGGGAGATGTTCAAAACCTACTTGCGCGCAACACCTGAAGCGTACCGTAGAGACGACCCGCAGGATTCTGTTTGGAGGACTGCGATGTATGGGGTTTTGAGGAGCATTCCCAAAGAGCAGGAGTATGAACTGGGTCTTGGAAGCGAATTTTATCATCACTTGAATTGGCTTCCGGGCGCGACTGTCACTCCAGACGGCAAACTCAGCTTCCACAGGTCCTGCAGCCAGCACACTAGAGATATCCTATCAGCATTCCATGAAGTGTACCCTAGTTTAGAGCACATAAACATCGCTGAAGTCATTGGCTCACGGTCCAAGCGCGAGAAGATGGGCAAGGAGAGGCGGGAAGTTTATCTTGTGCTGGTGAAAGTTAAGACTGCGGAGGGGGAGAGGATACATTTCCTGAGGAAAACCAAGTACGATGACCAGTATTTTATCAGCGAAAGCTGCAGTCCTGAAGAAGCGCACAGGAAAAACAGGGAGTACATGAATTACACGCTGGATCGTTGTGCTGCGACACAGAAGCTTGGCGTGGAGATACCTGACCATAGGATATTTGAGGCGACGACTATTGTCGACGGCAGACAGCTTAGGACTGGATTTTATGACAGAGAGTACGTGCATGGGCCGGCGACTGATAAATTAAGCCCGGATTTGTTCGGCGACTATGAGTTCGCATCAAAGTTTGAGGGTTTAATGGGCAGGCACGCAGCACATAACATTGTTTTAGGCAGAGTGTTGTTTGATGACGGAGACGAGATTGTGTTGGGTGGAAGAAAGCCCGATAGGATTGTTTTAGCAGACCCAACCGGGTCGTTCAAGGAGTTAGAGAAGAGTCTGGAGGATAACGTCGACGTGTACGCGTCCCATATAGCGAGAACCATGTTTAAGGCTAGGTTGATGGGCGTGCCTGCAGAGAGGGTAGCCCAACTGTCTCAAACATTCTATTCTGCGTTCACCGACGAGTTCAAAAGTATTCAAGGAGGATACAGACGGGACAAGGGGGAATATGACTCATTCTTCGATAAGAGGTTCAGGGAGGGGGGTAGGGAAGCTCCCGGCGAGTTAGAACGCGACATCCGCCCGCAATGGAAGCGGGTTCTTGAGAGACTCGATGAATCAAATTCTGAAGCAATAGTGGACAGGATGACCGAACAAACGACAAGAATGTTTAACGTAATGAACACGGCAGTCAGTGGGCTTCAGAGCGGACCGGAAATTAAAATGGCCGCGGACGAGTTAAACCAATTCTTTTCAACACACCCAAAGCGAGTAGACGCTTTCGCAGAAATACTCCGAGAGGACGAATCATTCAAACAAAACAGCGCCAGAGAACGCATGCGCAAAATAGCCGCGCTTAGGGTAACCTATCTCGCTAGGGAATACAAAACAGGGTGGGATGAGTTGGAGGATTATGCGTTAGATTGCAGAAGAAGGAGTGTTGACGACTCGTCAGCCGCCCGCCTGTTCGAGGAAACATCCAAAGACAAATTTAATGGACTGCAGTTAACAGGAACCGACGCCAGACTCGTCCTAGAGACGGCCAGAGACCACAGGCTGAAAAGCCAGCTAATAGCCGACGGCTACGTGATAGTCTAAAGCAACTTCTTCTGGTAAGCTAATTCAGCGTTCAAAACGCTTGCGCCAGCCGCGCCCCTGATGGTATTGTGGCTTAGGCAGGTGAAACGCAAAACCTTCTCTCTCTTGCGTGCTATTCTGCCGACAGTAACCGCCATGCCTCCGCCAGCGTACCGGTCTCTTCTAGGCTGAGGCCTGTCGTCTTCATCACGCACTATAATCAACGGGTCTGGCGCGGTCGGGAGCTTGAGTTTCTGGGGCTCGCCCTTGAATTTCCTGAACACGTCTTTCACTTGGTCTACCGTGAAGTCTTTTTCGGTTCCGACGAGAAGTGATATGGTGTGGCCGTCTAATACTGCAACGCGGTTGCATGATGCTATGATGCTGAAGTCCGCATTCTGGATTCTGCCTCCAGCAACCTTGCCGAGTATCTTCAGCGGCTCGATTTCACACTTCTCTTCCTCGCCGCCAATGTAGGGCACAAGGTTGTCTATAATCGCCATCGACGGCACGCCATCGTAGCCGGCGCCGCTTAAAGCCTGCATGGAAGTGATGTTCACCCACGAGATTCCCAACGAATCGTATATGGGCTTCAACGGCAGGGCGAACGCTATTGTAGTGCAGTTGGGGTTGGTTATTATGAAACCCTCCCAGCCTCTCTTCTTCCGCTGGGTTTTGATTAAATCAAAGTGTTCGGCGTTTATCTCAGGAATCATCAGAGGAACGTCTTCGTCCATCCGGTATGTTTTGGTGTTGCTGAACACTGGAACCTGCTTGGCGAATCCGCCCTCAACCTCTCTGGCGACTTCGGCAGGTATCGCCGAGAACACTAGATCAAGGCCGTATTTGCCGACGTTTTTCACATCAATCTCGTCAACAACCATCCGAGCCACATCAGAGGGTATGTCCCCAGAAAGATACCACTTAGCAGCCTCCCGGTAAGTTTTGCCTGCGCTGCGTTCAGACGCCATCACCGAAGCTACTTCAAAGTAGGGGTGATCCTGCAACACTTCTATGAATCTTTGACCAACCATTCCGGTCGCGCCGATTATTCCCGCCTTAAGTTTAGCCATAGCTTTAAAATAGGATTCGTGGTATAAAAACTTTCGTGCGTGAGTCTGGTTTAGAGTCTGAAGTAGGACTTGAGTATCCCCGACCGGGCGAAATCAGACAGCAACCTTATTTTACTGCGTGGCGTAATCTTGAGTTTTCCGGAGAGTATGAACTCAACCGGGTCGTCTCCTTCAACGTTGATGCAGACGTTGCCGACTTCAAAGCTGTTGTGAGCGTCTGAGCCGCCCGTCATGGGAAGCTTCAGTTTTCTGGCAGCCTTCACAGGGTCCTTAGTGTTCACCAGAGTGTGCCCGTTAACCACTTCTATGGCGTCAAACTTCACGGAGTATATTAAGTCGCCTAAGGCGCCGCGGAATTTGTCGTATGGGTGTGCGGCGACTGCTATGCCGCCGATGTCGTGTATGACGTCGACTATTTCCGCCGCCGGCTGGTGTTTTTCCTCAAGGAATCTTTTCGGGACGTCTATTGACCCTAAACAGAGGATGTGGCCTTCTTTGGCGGAAAACTCTAAGCCAGGTATTACCTTAAAGTCTTTTGTGGCGTACTTTGAGGCCGCCATGCTGCCGCGGACTTCATTGTGGTCTGTTATCGCTATTCCGTTCAAACCCGCTTTTTTCGCAGCCTCAACCATCTCCTCAGGAGTGTTGGCT
>CAZKCF010000032.1:3202-7374 GCA_964551365.1 uncultured archaeon | reverse complement strand
GTTCTAACACTATGCTAACACTGTTTTTCCACCAACTTTATTTATAGTGCCATTAAAATCGTAATTAGAGGTGATAAAAAAAAAGATGGCGCAAAAAATTACCTGACGGGCAACAAAGAAGGACATTAATCATCTAATCCAAGACGGGGGTGGTGCGGATGGATAAAATGGATGTCTTAAGGATGGTCGAATTAACTTTTTACGTTTGGAGTTTGTTTAAGGCGGTGGCTTGAGGTGGTGTGAATGATAGAGTTCGAGGCATTGTTTGAGGTGGCGTACTACCTCTCAAAAATACTAAACCTTGCCATAGTAATAGGCATATTCAAAACTATTGAGAAAGCACTGCTTTGGGTGATTACGCCTTTAAAGCCCATGGAGAATGCACCAAGGTTAACCCGACTGCAAACGGTTCAAAAATCCTGCAAATGAAAGAATGTAGACTTAACGGCTCAACTCAAGGAAGTTTCGCAAAACAGTTAAGCCAGATTCGCCGCTCTTCTCGGGATGAAACTGCGTGGCAAAGACATTATTCTCAGCGACGACTGACGGAAACCTTAGACCATAGTCCGTAACCCCCGCGACAACAGACTCTTTCTTCGGAATCACATAATACGAGTGCACAAAATAGAAAAGAGAGTTCTCCTCAACGCCGTCAAACAAAGGCGTCTCCTTGACCAAACTGACGTTGTTCCAACCCATGTGCGGCACCTTCACGCCTTCAGGAAAACGCCTGCAACAGCCCTCAAGCAAACCCAAACCAGAAACACCCGGCGACTCCTCGCTCGCCTCGAATAGAACCTGAATGCCAAGACACAAACCCAAAAAAGGAACACCACGCAAAACAGCATCCGACAAATCCCGCCTAAAGACTTCCAACCTCGCCATAGCCTCGCCGAAAGAGCCGACACCCGGCAGGATGATGCAGTCCGCCTCTCCCAGTCTTCTGGATTTAGAGACAATCTCTGGTTTGAAACCAAGGTTAACACAGGCGTTCCGGATGCTCCTAAGGTTGCCTGCCCCATAGTCAACCACGGCAATCATTTCTTAACCGCCTCAATAATCCGCTTCTGGAGCATAGGATCCCTCTCGACTATTGTTCCGGTGACGACAACATCAGCTCCAGCATCAACAATACTAGCAGCAGACTCACTACTCCTGATACCACCGCCCACAATAAGCGGGACGTCAACTTCTTTCTTAACAGCAGAAACCATCTCACACGACACCGGCCACTCAGCACCAGAACCCGCCTCAAGATAAACACAATCCATGCCAAAATACTGGCCCACAAGCGCATACGCAACCGCTTTCCCAACGTCGCCGGGAGTAATCTTGTCCAAATCCGACAGTTTCTCCACAGTAGTTGGTTTGCTGCTGGTGCTTACGACAACGTACGCCATAGGTATCGGCTTAACGCCTGATTTCTTCAGGAAAGGCGCTGCTTTTGCTTGTTCTTCAACAAGAAACCTCCTGTTCCGCGAGTTGAGCAGGCTCATGAAAAAAATGTAGTCCGCGTGCCTTGAGAAGCCTTCAGAAGATCCCGGGAAGAGTATTGTAGGCAAAGATGATTTTTCCTTGATTGCTTTGACGGTTTCGTCGACTATCAAGCCACCCGCAGTTGAGCCGCCCACCATTATAGCGTCCGAACCGTAGGATTCCACTAGAGACGCAAGCTTGCCCGCGTCAGACGGCGTCTGCTTGTCAGGGTCAATGAGTGTGAAATGCAGTCTGCCGTTCTCCTCAACCCAGCTGCGTATTACGTTCAAACTAAATCACCCCAGTGGCTTCAGCCAATCGAACAGCATCCTCCCTACTCAAACCATCTCTCAGAATAGTATACCTGTCGCGGATTTTATGAGCAATCATCAAAGCTTCGATAACATCATCTCTGGACACAGCAAGCGCCTTAGCAGTTGTCGGCGCCTGAACAGCTTTAAGGGAATCACGAACACTCTTCCAGTCAGCATTATGCAGGTAAGCCATCATTATCGCGCCAACCCCGCATTGTTCCCCATGCAACGCGGGCGTCTTGCATATTTGATCCAACGCGTGGCTGAAGTTATGTTCCGACCCGCTGCAGGGTCTGCTGCTTCCTGCGATGCCCATGGCGACGCCGTTGCTGATTAAGGCTTCAACCAGCATGCTTATGTTCTTCCGCACTTCATGCGCATTGTCTATTATGACTTGAGCGCTCATCTTTGAGAGTGCTGCGGCGTAGTCTCCGTAGTATTCTCCTTTTTCGTCGCGGGCAAGCTTCCAGTCCAAGACCGAGGTGTAGTGTGATATGACGTCTGCGCATCCTGACGAGAAGAGGCGGGGTGGTGCTTTGCTTATGACTTCTGTGTCGGCTATTATTGCCAGCGGGCAGTCTGTTTTGACCGACATAGGCTGGGGTTTTTTCACTGACGCCTGAGGTGACGCTATTCCGTCATGGCTTGCCGCGGTTGGAACGCTTATGAATGGTATTTTGGCGTTGTATGCGACTATTTTCGTCAAGTCGATTATGCTTCCGCCGCCAACGCCCAAGATGAACCTTATTTTATCCCCAATTATTTTCGCGGTTATGTCCTCCAGTTCCGCTGTCGCGGCGTCGGACACCACCAGAACGTCTGAACCAAGCTGCTTGCTGACTTTTTCCCCAGCAATCCGTTTAGTAGTTGGGTCGCATATCACGCGAGAGGGGCCAGACAACCCAAGCGCCAAGACAACTTCTAGTGAGTGTTCGATAGCGTGGTCTCCGACTAGGACTCTCCGAGGTAGTTTTATGTCTTTCATCTTACTCTTGGATGAACATGAATTGAGCGTGCTTTACGCCGCCTATCACCAGCACGTGCTCGTTTTCCACCATCTTGTTTTTTATAGCTAAGTCAACGATTCTGTTGCCCGCCAGGTTAGCTATAGTAGCCTTGTTTAAGGCAGCGATGACGTCGGACTCGGACGCTATTTGGCTGCCATAAAATTTTTCTTTCACTTCAAACTGCACTTCCCCGTCAAAGTAACGTTTACCCAAGATTTCCCGGTCGCACACTGCAACCAAAACGTCTCCCTGCATCTCATGAACTTTAAGGTAGAACATTATCCCAGCTCATATGAACTTTAGTAAAGCAACTTATTTTATTCGCCTGAGCGGCCACCAGCCACCGCAAGCCTCACACTTTATAATCTTCTGCCCCTCAAGGTTCGTTATCTTAGTGTCAGGTCGGCCGCACTCATGGCAGATTACATACTCGTCCGCGTAAGCCTTAATCTTCTCGTTGATGACCGAATTCTTAAGAACCCTCTGGATGACAACCCTATTGCCGTCAGCAGTCCCCGGCGCCGCAAGCTCCTTGAACAAAAACTGTAGTATGTATTTAGGCTCTCTGCCGAGTTTGTCGGCAATGTCGTTGAAGTTCTTTATTATTGTCTGGTTTCCTTCCACAAAAGTCTCGGCAACCGGCATCTCAAAGCGTGAGCCCGTCTTCAGCTTCTCAGGCAGATTATCCCAGGCCCTGTTCAACAGCTTGTCATAGTCGCAGTCCATGAGAATAAGCTTATAGTAAAGGTAGAATAAAAGTGCTAAAACTAACTCGGAGAGACGGTATTTAAACCTCAAATGCGGGTTATATATCAAAGATGGCCAAACAAAAATCCATAAAGGGTGTTACTGCAGAAGGTAAAGTATTAACCGGTGAAGCATTAGACCGGGAAATAGACAGACTTCTTGTAAAAGACATCGCAACAGACGCTGAAGGCAAACCCAAAGTAGAGTTATATGAACCCTCCGGAGCTCAAGTAAGCCCAGACGAAGTCAAAAAAAGACTAAAAGAAAGAGAACAAAGACTCAAGGAAATACAAAAAGAACGAGAGAAAGCACGCGAAGGCATGCCGAAAGAAGAATCCGCCGGCGCCCTAGCGGATGCGGCAAAAAGAGGGGACGTAAAAGCCAAACAAAGATTATACGAGCGCTACGGCACTTCCGAAGATGGCAAGAAAAAACTCGACGAAATGTTCCGAGGCCAGCCTCTGCCCGGAATAGCTAAACTATCGTACGCAGAACACAGGATGAACGCGCAACCCAGCATGGAGTTCTGCGAAGGCTTGAACACTGCGAGCGCGCGTGAAATAGAAAACTTTTTCTCGCTAACGCCTGACCAGAGGCGTGCACAGTACCCTGATTATGAGACTTACGT
>CAZKCF010000032.1:0-3192 GCA_964551365.1 uncultured archaeon | reverse complement strand
GCTGGCTTGACGATGTCAAGCAGGTTTGATGCTGCTTCAGGCAGAACAGTCTCCGTAGACCCCTTGGGGGGAATCACGTCTGCTGGAGATTACTTCAAGAGAGTTGAGGAAAACTTGAGAAGCAATATTGGGTCTAGGGACGCTGACCCGTATATACGCAAACTACAAGCTACTGCAAAGAAGACGCAAGACCAACTTGCTGCTGAAGCTCAAGCCCGCCCGAGGACTGCGGAAGCTGGAGGAGGGAGGCGTGACGCCGGAGCCGCAACACTAGAACACACGCTTCAGGAGGCTATGGCCCGCCTTAAAGCAGGGAACTTTATCGGAGCCTATAATGAAGCCGAACAGGTTTCACAGAGCTTGTCCCCCGACGAGCAAGCCCAAAGAGTCAGGATTATGGGGCGAGCCATGTACGAACAATCTTATTTAGAGGATGACGCGCACGCAACCCAATACCTCCAAAAAGCCTTAGAACACTTCACTGAAGCAGGCAAAATCAATGCAGGAGGCCAAGCCAGAGAGAGAGCAGCCAACGGCGTGATGACCGTTAGGATGCGCCAGATACAGCGTGCTGGAGGAGGTCAAGCTGAGTACCAGCAGCTTTGGAGTGAACTGCAGGGCGAAGGATTCAGAACGAATTTCGGCGCGACTGAAGAGGAGCTGGCGGCGTCCAGCAGGGACACTTATTTTAAGACTTCGCGCGCGGAATTGTTGAGGCGTATGGGCAGGACTGATGAGGCTAAGGCTGCTTATAGGGAAGCTGCTGTGGACACGTACAACCCGTTTGCTCAGATGGGTTTGTCTGTTGTTTTGTCCGGAAGCAATGATCCTGCAGAGCTTCAGGAGGCGTACCGTAGGGCTTATCTGGCTGACCAGACGTGTAATAGCAGGAGGGACTTGCAGCATTATCAGGCTGCTATGAGCCAGAATGTCCGGACAATCAAGGCTAAGATGGATAGGTTGAGTGTGGCTGTGCCAGACGTGAGCGGAGTTCATGTTGCAGAGCATCCGCCTGACTTGACTGGTGTCGCGAACTCGTCTACTACGGCAAGAACCACTACTTCGGCTGCTGAGAGGGAGGCTGAGGCCCGACGCAGGAAGGAGGCGTTGGAGCAAAGGGTTTTGGAGCTTCAGGGCAGAGTCCGCAGTAATCCTGGAGACGTTCAGTCTCGCATGGAGTTGGGTCAAACTTACCTTGATTTGGGCAATGGCGACTTCGCGTTGAGGGAACTCACGCAGGCGAGGAGGGCATTCGCCAGCAGCCTGGGCATTCAGGAAGACGAATTGGTCGACGTTCTCTCAGGCAAGAAAACGGTTGAAGGAGTGACAGTAACAGACGACGCTAAGAAGACGTACGTGCAGATTGAAGTTGGATTGTCTAACTCGATAGTCGAAAGCGGCCATAGGACTGCCCGAGGCAGGTCACTGGAGTCACTGGAGCACGCTGACAACGCAGTCGCAGTAGCCGACACGCTGAGAGGAAACCCCGAAGACGTCAGAGACGCAAGATACCAAGCTCACATAACCAGAGCACACCGGTGTTCGGACATAATAGAACAACACCACCGCAGGTCGTTCAGAGGATACGAGGAATTCAGGGGCAAGGGAATAGAATCCTACACAACCGCCTTAGACAACCTCGGCGACCAAGTACGGCCGACCGATGACGTGAAAAAACTCGCAGACTTGTACGAGCAGGAGGGAGACTACGCCCGACAAGCCATACTCGAAGGCTACGCTGAAAAATACGGTGAAAGAGGAGTACCCCGACAAGCGTGGGGGCACATACGACACTTCACTAGAACACAAAACGGCAGCGAATACAGCAACCCACAGGGCACAGGACTACTGGACAGATACAACCAAATACGCAGAGGCGAAGTCCAAGACAACCCCCTAGAGGGGATAACAAAATCCGGCGCAGAAGCAAGAATGCTGTATGATGCACTTGATACTCTAACCCGAACGGATGATGGACACAAAGCCCATGCCTTCAGGATTCTGAAGAAGAAAACGCAGGAACTCGCCCGCGAGAAAGCTGAAGGATTATCCCGAGAAGGATACCCTGAGGGCGCCATGAGATTGTATGGCGCGATAATTGCTTCGGAGACTACTGGAGACGAGCACTCGAACATGGGTTACAGTAGGGAATTAACCGAGCGGGTGTTGGATTATCATGAGCGTCAGGCGGGTCGTGGAGCCGGAGCAGCTGACTATTACCTCAAGGAATTGGCTAGAATACGAGGCCAGCAGCCTGATGAATTCACGATGGCTGACGCAGCAGGCCAGATACAGTACGTTGAGGAGAAAGACAGGTGGCTGCATCAGATGATGATTTTCGAGTACGCGAAACATACTGCTGAGGAAGCTGAGGGACTGTACGGTCGCTCTAAGGCGGGCTTGAGGACTAGAGGCAGAGCAGACGAGAATTATGCTAGAGCCCAGCAAGCTGATGCTGAAGCCAGACGCATAATAGATAGTCTGGGCGAATACGAGCTTGCGGGAGTGAAGCCTGAGAACATAAGGAAGAAACTCGATGAAGCAATAAAATAAAGAGAATGAGGGGGGGAGTTTTTACTCCTCCTTCATTAGGGAGCCTATACCAACTTCTTCAGGGGTTATGAACTTCCGGTTCACGTCCCTTATCAGAGAATCACAGTCTTGTTTGACTTTCTCCAACGTCGCGACAATTCTGTGTCGTTCCCCCTCAACGTCGTCTATGAGCTCGTAGGGTTCAATAGCAGTCTTAAAGTCGTCCAACACAACCATCGTGTAGTCAGACTCATTCATCTTCTTGCTTATCTTCCGGCACAGCTTCTCAAGCCACTTGTTCATGGCTACTTTAACCTGGCTTCTAATCATCTTGTCGTTGTCCAACTCCTCTTTCATAAGCCGGACTATAGGAGCCATTGGGAAAGCATACTCTGTCGCGTCTGCAGCCTCCAATTCCTCATCACGCAATTCCTCATCGGTTTTCGCTGCTTTCTTAACCTCTTCTTCAACCATTTAAATCAACTCCATCTTTAACTACAAACAAAGTAGTCATAGATTAGTATTACAACATTAAAAAACCAAGGTATATTTTAAACCAATACCCTATAATAATACTACCGTCTGCTGGGGTCGCCAAGCCTGGTTAGGCAATCGGCTGCAGACAGCCTTTAAACAAAGGCTGGCGAAAAAAACCGCCTT
>CAZKCF010000031.1:0-7627 GCA_964551365.1 uncultured archaeon | reverse complement strand
TATGGAACTGAGGTCTCCTTTCTCGTCGGTGTGAACCAGAGTGTGCACAACCTTTAGGGAGACTTTATGTAGGTTTTTCATGACACTTATATTGCATCTCATTATAAATTAAATAACAGGATGCGTCAAAGTAGGCTGGAAAACTTCGGCTTCAACAAGGCAGGCCGCGTTGTAATGCGAGACAAGTCCCCGGTCAAAGCGTTGTGCGTTTCGTGCGGCAGAGAGCGTTGGCTTAAGTGGGTTGTTGACGGCAGACACCTTTGCGACGAATGCAAAGAATTCGCTACAAAATAGCGGCACCCTTTTGCCGGAGTACGCCGGCCACTTCACTCAAACACTCGTCTGGGCTCACAATAGAAATCTTCATCCTCAGCGTATCTTGAATGAAGTCCATAACCCACGAGTTGATGACACTATCCTTGTTGAAGGGGTAGACGAAGACTATGACTCCAAAGCCCGCACGATAGGCCTTAATCGAATTGTACAATACGCGGTGTTGAATCCACTTATAGGTTTTCTCAAACTCTAACGCAACAAGCTTTTCTTCGCCGCGCATGACGGCAACGTCTAGTCGGGTCTTGTCAGGGGTAGTGTACTCTTCCAAGACAGTGAAACCCTTGGGCTCAAGTTCGGCCTTCAGGTCCAGCGCAATCTTCTTAACCTTCATGTTCACTAAAGTATTAACAATAACGCCTAAAATGACCTTAGACGAGAGAATTAAGAGTGTTCTCGGAGAATACGAGAAACTCAAGAGAGACGTCGGCTCTGGCAAGGTATCTAAGGAAGAGTTTAACAAAAAACGAGACGCACTAATCCGGAAGATAACTCCGCGGATTGACGAGAAACTGGATTACCTGCAGGGAGAGAAAGACGGGCTAGTGTTTGCCATGAACGACCTTGAAGACCTGCTTGTCAAAAGAAAAATCAAAAAAGAAGCTTATGACGCAAAACACCGGAAGCTTCAGGAGAAGATATTGGAAATAGACGACGAGATGAAAGTCCTCAGAGGCGGGAGGAAAAACATAGACACTCTGGGAGTTAAACAAAAACAAATCGCCGTCACCAAAACACATGTCGTAATACTCATATCGTCAACGTTTTTCGTTTTTCTAATGCTCATGCTAATGCTCAGCGGCATAACACCAGCAGACATAACGCACTCTGTACTCGATTTCATGAGCGAACCATTCAAGAAACCAGACCTAAGCTCGCTTGCGTCCGAAGCCAAAAAAATGAGCGCAGGAGCCTTAAGTGGTTTGGAAAAGACATCAGGCTTCAGCGGAGTGAAACCGATACCCGGAAAAACAAGCCTCACAAACGGAGTATTCAACAGCGTCTTCACAAAACCGTCAATGCAGATTGAGATAACATCAGTCTACGTCGCAAACGGCGCCACACTGGAATCCTGCAAGGGCGTAAGCAAGGTAAACGGCTTCAACCTGACAACACCAGTCGGCGTCTCAAACAGCGAGATGGAATTCAATGTCGAAGTCGACGGCTGCCCACAGTTCACGAGAGGCGAAGGGGGAATAAACGTCACCGTAGGATACTATACCGTGCTGGGAGACAGCAAAACACACCACCTCTCGACAGGAGAGATAACACTATACTAAACCAGACGCCCAAACAAACCACGCAGGGTATATTTAAGCCTAAATTAATTTGTTAATATGAAAGACGCGATACTGGCACTACTTTTTATCGCCTTGGCTTCGGGCTGCATATGCCTGCCAGGAGGCGAAACAACTTCAACTACAACAACGCCGCTCCTATGCGAGAAACCCTACATAAGAGTCGGCGCCTCATGTTGTCTGGACCAAGACGACAACAAAATATGCGACAGAGACGAGCCGGGAACCACAATGGCGCTGGAGACCTCGCTGGCTCAGACAACAACAATAGTCAGCGTTACTACTGTGTCGGCGACCACCGTTACTGCGACTACGTTGGAGAGTACTGTGACAACCTCGACGCCTGCGACTACGGTACCTTTCGTCACTTCAACGTTGTTTCCGGAGAAGAGGATACGTATCGAGAAGCTGAACGAGTATCAGCTGGTGATGAGTTTTGTTGGAGACGACGGTCAACGCCACGACAACGTGCACCTTGACGGCGGACCTTTTGCTCCGGGAGACCTTTTTGTGATAAACGGTAACGTGTACGAGTACGAGGACTATGACATAAAATCCGACAACAAGATGGAGATAGTCCTGAAGGACGTTATAAACTTCAACAAGGAGGAGGCGATTCTTAAGCCGCTTGAAAGCTCTGACGAAATCAAGCTGAAGACATATGCGTTTGACACCGCATCACAGAACGATGACACAATAACACTCTACCCAGAAGAGAATGTTGAAGACACCACGGTGTACGACGGCAGCATACTCGGAGTAGACGTGCTGAACGACTACGGCGACCTCTACCTCAACGTTGACGACAACAACAAAAACGTTGTTGGTGTGACACGGGACGTTGTCGGAACAAACTACATGAACGAGTTCAGGGTCAGCGGCAGGGGCATAAGCATCACGGTAATAGACGAAAACGGAGTGAACCTCAACGGAGGCTCAGGAAGCATACCAGACGACGACTCGAACGACAGGCTAATCAAAATCAAAGACGCAGACGGCGAGTTCGTTTACATAGACATGTTCGACAGAGACCACACGAAAAGCGACAACAAATACACGATGAGCATGAAAGTCTCGTCAAAAGACATAACAAACACAGCCTTAGGAAAACCAGACGCAACAGTCGACGACGTTGAAGACAACCTAATCATACTGCCAAAAGGCAAATACAGGATAAAAGCCGAATACGGCGACGAAAACAACATCAAAGCAGTCGACATATGGATTTAAATGAAGAAGAACGTACTAATCTTAGAGGAAAACAAGGAAGCTAGAGAAGCGTACGAAGCGAAACTGGGCAGAAAATACAACCTACTTTTCGCAAGAAACACCGAAGACGCGCTAAGACAGCTTAACAGAAACCGAATTAGCGTCATGATTTTGGACATAGGGTTGCCTGAAGGAATATGGGGTACTGATTTCGTCGGAGAAATACGCGGAAGCCAAAAATACCGCAATCTTCCGGTCATATTCGCCTCCACAGTGAGCGTCTACGACATGAGGTTGACGTCAAAACCGGACAAAGACGTCATCTACCTAAGGAAGCCTTTCGACACTAACGACCTTGACGCGGCAATAGAGAGGATGCTTTATGAAAAAGAAGACGTTTAGAATACTGCTGACAATACTCTCCGCACTCTTGATTACAGGATGCCTGTGCAACACAAAAAACGGCGCAGAAACCAGCGGACTAAACGAGACTGGCAAAGAACACCGTCTGATATGCGAGAAACCCTACATAACAGCAGGCGCCTCATGTTGTCTGGACCAAGACGACAACAAAATATGCGACACAGAGGAGCCGGCTGAAGCCACAACAGTCGAGACCACCACTCTTCAGGCCACGACATCGGCAACGTCCACTCTCACTGCGTCAACAACCATCACCAACATGCCGCCGCAAAACAAGACCATGGTAGAGTCTTGCGCAAACAAATACGACGTCACCTCCGACACGATATTGTACATTTACACCGAGAGCTGCTGCGACCCGGTGGTCACAAGCCACGTGAAGGCTGTGAAAAACAGCGGCTACAAGTTTGAGTACATTAAGCTGAACGAAGTGACCATACCTTCAAGAGAAGACAGCCTACTTAAATGCTTTTTCCCGCACTTGGACACAGTCCCATGGTTCGTGTGCTCCGCGAACGGCAAACGCATGATGGTGACGAGCAAAGACCCTATAAGGACTAAAATAAGGGAGTTTGCTGAAAACTGCACTGAAAACGCGTACAAATAGTTCAGGCGCTTCCGCGCGATTCGCCCAAGACGATGCCTGACGCAATCAGGTGGGCGACGCGTATTGGCTCGGGTATGAGGCTTCTTGTTGCAGAAAGCTTTACTATGGCTTCAGCGTCCTCACGCCGTATGCCCTTCGTCTGGAGGTGTATGAACTTGTTTTTCCGCGTCTCCACCTTGAACGGCCGGCCCGCCTTCTTAATGAGCTTGGAGCGAACCTGCTTGTCAGGGAGGTTGTCCAACGCCCGGTCTATTTCATCAAAATCCGGCATATCCCGCACGACAACAACAACCGGAAGACCAGTCTTCCGGTTCAACTCCTCCACGTCCACGAGATTGAATCCCCCGAAACCCAAGCCGTCAAGCATTATAACGCGCAAGTCCTTGAACTTGCATGAGGACACCATTTGGGCGAAGACTTCAGTGGAATCAAGGCCGTCCACTTTAACCCTCGTTGAGAGGACGCCGTCAATAAAGCTTCCGCCGCGCGACACCACGCCCACCACGAGGACAGTATCGTCATCCCGCTTGAAAGGCCCGTCGTCTATTCCGAGGATTCTAACCTCTTTTTTTATGGCGTAGAATTTGCGGTCCATGCTATTAGAATTCTTGTCGTTTGGTTATTTATTCTACGTTTCAATGTTGTATTGTATGTCTGCGGGCATGGTGGTGTCTTCGCACGGGCGGGAGGTTGAGGTTCTGGTGCAGAGCGAGGAAGTTGAGCTCGGCAGCATAATCGACATAGGCGGATTCTACGGGATTGTGGCCGAGATGTACTACAACGAAGACGATAAGATAGGCTCAAAGCAGAAGCTTATAGCTCGGACGCAGATTTTCGGCAAACTATCTGGCGGCAGGCTCAGGAGAATCAAACGGCCTATAGAACCTTACCGTGAAGTCAACCTAGCGTCAGACGAAGCCTTAGAAAGCATGCTAAAGTCGAAAGAGCAGGTAAGCTTCGGGAACGTATCAGGCACGAAAGCGAGAGCATACCTTAAGGCAGACGAATACGACAGACACATAGCAATACTCGCCAGCACAGGCTCCGGCAAATCATACACCGCAGCCAACCTAATCAAAGAATTCGCGTCAATAGGATTGCCAGTCCTCGTAGTAGACACCCACGGAGAATACCCAAAACTCGTAGGCAAACTCGCTGAAAAAGCGCCCATAAAAACAGAAGTCTACACCGTGAAATACGGAAAACAAGGCTACAACCAGCTGAAGATTCCAGTCTCAACCCTGACCGCAAACGACTTCAGACACTTTTCCTCCATAAACGACAACCAAACGAACGCGCTTGAAGTAATAATAAACAGGATTTACTCTCGGCTGAAAGACGGCGAAGAATACTACTCGCTGGACGACATAATCAAGGAATGCAACAACGCAGTTGAAAACGCAAAAGACGGTAAAGACCCGGAGATACACGAGGAAACAGGAAAAGCGTTGAAACGCAAGATGATGAGCCTCAAGTCCTCGTTCAAGGACGTTTTCGACGTGTACGGAACCGACTTGAACAAGATGATTACGCCACATCAAGTCACAATAATAGACGCCTCCATGGCGCCTCAGCCCGTGAAACAGTCGGTCATATCATATCTCTCGAAAAAGATTCTACAAGGCAGAATAAACCACGTGAACGGCGTGCCAGAAGAAAGCATAGACAACAAACTCCTCTTCGTGATTGAAGAAGCGCACAACTACGCGGGAAGCAACCTCGCGCATTCCTGCAAGTACCAACTGCAGAGGATTGCCTCTGAAGGCAGGAAATTTGGCATAGGATTGTGCGTCATAAGCCAGAAGCCGAGCAAAATAGATGAGGAGATACTGTCTCAGTGCAACACGGGCGTGTACATGCACATAACAAACCCCCGCGACAAAGACCACATAAAACGCTCCTTCGAGTCCATAAACGACGCCATAATCTCGGACTTAGACAGCCTAGACGTCGGAGAGTGCATAATCGCCGGCGCAATGTTGGACATACCGTTCCTCGTGTGTAACGTCGACAGGATAGAGGTAAAAGACTCCAGCGGGCTGAAATTCAGTTTCAAGAAAACCAGCGAAGCCCGCGTAGGCGGTTTTAATTACGTTTAGTTTAATAGTTAATTTGCAAGATGAAGCCGACAGAGTACTTAGTCAGACTCATACTAATCCTCATTCTTATACTACTCTGCCTAGAAATCTTCAACCTAGTTGGAATCGACCTACAGGCTGCTGAACAAGCCGTTTCCACCAAACAAACGTCCGGCGAAAGCCTCGTTGAACAACAATTCAGACTAGCCCTAAGCGTATCAATACTACTCATATCACTCATAGGAGGATTCCTAGCGCTAAGGCGGATGAAAGAGTACCGCATGGACGGCGGAACACACTTAAGCCGGATTGGAAGACTCCAGATAGAAAAAAAGGACATAGAATACATGATAGAACTCGCCAAAGCCAGATACCACAAACACCAGATTGACGAAGAAAGCTTCAGAGAAATCGTCAGAGACCACCAAAAAAGGCTGATAGAAATAGACGCTGAGATAAAGAAACTCGGAACAAGCGTTACAAAAACTTAAATGCCCGCCTCAGCACTCAAAACGCGTATGCCCTCATCCTGCACGAACTCTATCGGGTGAATGTCTTCACTGTGGCGTGTGCCGCGCATCTTCTTTATGACAAGGCTTCTTCCAGTGTCCGGCCCCGAAGTTATGTACCTTAACTCAATCACGCCGTCAACCACATACTCTTCCACGCCATAGCCCGCCATACCACCAGACAAGATGTCAGACACCAATATCGAAGTCAGCTTCTTCTCCTTAAGCATATAGTTTATGTCAAGCATGGTGTCGCGCACATACTCCGTCTTCTTGATTATCTTGTCTAAAGCAGGCAGGCTGTCGATTACCACACGCCGGGCGTTAATCCTCTCCGCAGCCTCCATGACAATGCCCACAACCCTTTCCGTGTTAAGGAGGTCGTCAGCAGTCAGCGAAAAACTCTTAGTTTGCGAAGGCGGGAGGTGTATGAAGTTCCCGACCTTTATCCGGGACAGGCTGGCGTCTATCACAATCATCTTGCCTTCATCCTCGAGTTTTCTTAAATCAAAGTTGAAGCGACGCATGTCGTCCCGTAACTCGCGGGGATCCTGCTCCAGTATCAGGAAAATGCCCGGCTCATCGTACTCTACCACACCCTTGTAAAGAAATTGCGTCGAAAAAATGCTTTTACCAGTACCACACGCCCCAGAAAGAAGTATCGTCCTGCCTCGAGGAAAACCACCCTCCAAAAGCTCGTCCAAACCCGGAATGCCTGTGGGACACCGCTCAGACTGGCCTGCACAATCCATTATGATAATACTTTACGCCGAGAGATTTAAATCCCTTTTTTAGCGCGAATCAAATATTTAATGATGGACTTGCACCCTCATGAAGTAAAAGTGCTTAAGGTTTTGAAGAAGGAACGTTCGCCAGATGAGGTAGCCAAGGAAGCTGGGCTTGAGGTTGATGCCGTGCTTCGGGCTTCATCCTGGCTTTCAACAAAAAAACTTGTTGAGATAAAAGAGGAGTTGAGCGAGGAAATAAGACTTGACAAGGAAGGCGAGTTGTACGCTAAGGAAGGCCTCCCTGAGAGGCAGATAATACGCGCTGTTGGAAGAGAGGGCAGCATCTCCAAGCTGGAGGGAAAGATTGACGGAAAACTTGTGGGCATAGGCTTGGGCTGGCTTAAGAGGAAAAAAATCGCGACCATGGATGGTGGCGTAATAA
>CAZKCF010000030.1:0-7633 GCA_964551365.1 uncultured archaeon | reverse complement strand
ATTTCATTTTATTTGAATGAGTTAAATATAGGTATAGTTAAAATAAGACAAAATGAATTTTGACTTGGAGACGCTAGCCAGATACCCTTTCCTGAATCCTGCCAGAAAATACGTTGAGTCGCTTGGCTTGACGATGGAAGGCATTCAGAAACACCCAATATACTCAGCGAGCATAAACTGGGGTAGGAAAAGACTGACGGACGCCCTGAACGGCAGAATAAACGCGGACACTAGAGACGAAATACACCAGGAGCTTACGATACTAAGTTATCCCATAGCCCGTTTAATAGCAAACCTCTCTGGAAACAAGTTTCTGGTGAAAACCTACGCAAACGCCGAAGCTGAAAACGCATACGAGTTTCTAAAGAACGAAAAAAAAGAATTAGTCCAGAAAATAATGGAAGACGTCGGCTTCCCGGTCAAAGACAACACAATAACATACAGCGATTACTTGAAGCTGGCGTCGGAACTCGCGAAAAAAAACGAACGCTGGAAACTGAGCAACATGGTGTTGCATAATGGCATTATAACCTTGAACGACGCAGACAATCTTGTTCTCCTAAGGGAAACAATAAGGCTAAAGATTTCCGAACCAGTCGACACCCGAAAAGCTCCAACTGAAATAAAAAAAATAGCCGAAAGCATAAAGACATATGACGGCGGCAGGAGAGAAATCAAGATAAACGAGGTGAAAAACACCGCACTACCGCCCTGCATAACCTACATGCTCTCCCTACTGGATTCAGGAGAAGCCTCACACAACGTGATGTTCATACTCGCGACCTTCTTTTCAAGAATAGGACTCAGCGAAGACGAAGTAGTCAGAATATTCAGTAGATACCCAAACTTCGACGAGAAAAAAACACGATACCAGCTGGAATTCTTAACCGGAACAAGAGGCGGCACAAAATACAGCTGCCCCGGATGCAGCAAAATAAAATCCTACGGTTTATGCAAAGCAGACTGCAACGTAAAGCACCCAACACAATACTATCGACGCCACTAATCACTCCACCCAAACTTCATCAGCAGACTCCTCAACACGTTCGCTCTCATCAATCTCAGTCTCCTTCTGCTGAGTGAGATACTCCCTGTCAAAGCGCAACTGCTTTCGTTTTCCCATACGGTTCCGAGACTTCATGCAGCCTACGCATATTGGCTGGCCGGTGTAGACGGGTTTCCCGCATAAACCACAATTCATGTTAAATTTATTGATTTAGAATAAATATCCAAGACTGCATTTTAGTCGCTAAATTTCTTGCTGCTGAACTTCTCTAACGCCAACGCAAGCTCCTTGTGCTTTAAAGCGTATTCGCCAAGCGGCTTGCCGACTAACGCTGCTTCAACAGCCTGACGCATCGCCTTTGCTCCCGCGACAGTACCCTCTGGGTGACCGTGTATTCCGCCGCCCGCCTGAATGATTACGTCCTCTCCCAAGAAGCTGAGGATGCCCGGCACGTGCCCAGGATGAAGCCCCCCAGAGCAAACCGGGAACGTCGGCTTGATTTTAAGCCACTCTTGAACGAAACGTCCTTCGTCCTCAGGAACACCACTTAAGGTTATCTCATCGCGTATGGACTTCACCTCCTGCTTTGGGCCCTCCATCTTGCCGACCGCGGTGCCGATATGCAGCTGATCCACGCCAATCAAGCGATACAACTTCGCCAACGCAAGCATGCTTATACCATGCGTCTTGCTACGCGTTAACGCGGCGTGCATCGCCCTGTGCGCGTGAATCACTAGGCTGAAGTCTTTTTTTCGTATCGTCTGCAGGGCAGAGAACCCGACGGTGAGCACATCTACCATGATGTATGTTCCGCCGTTTTCCTTGACGTACTCTGCTCTCGAAATCATCTCATCAGTCTCGGCGGTTACGTTCGGCATGTATGCTTTCTTTTCACCGGTCTCGTCCTCTGCCTTTTCCAGCATCCTGAGGGTTGCTTGAACGCGTTTCTCGAAGGGATTGAACTTCTGGCTGCTGAGGTTTTCATCGTCCTTCACTATGTCGCAGCCGCCAACCCACGCATTGTATGCGGCAGTAGAGTGCTCTTTAGTGTTCAGGCCTAGCTTGGGTTTCACAATCGTGCCGACAAGCGGCCTGTCTTTCACGCGCAATATTTTCCGAACTCCAGTTATGCCGTACTTGGGCCCGGAAAATTTTTTAATCATTTCTTCGGGCAAAGTAAAGTCCAAGAGCCTCAGGCTTTCAACATCCTTCATGCCGAAAACGTTTCCAGCGATGCTGGACATCACCTCAGGGATGTTGTCCAACTCAAACAAGTCGATGGGATAAGCCACCCCGACTAGCTTACGCTCCTCGTCTATGCTATAGATTCTTGGACTCAACGTCTCGCATATCCTAGGGACGCTGGTAGAAACATCAACCCACGTGCCAACGCTGCTTTCGCCTGCGACGCGCACAGCACTCCACTCAACGCTTTTTCCTTCAGGCGGCTGAATGTAAAACAACACACACAAGTCTTTTTCCGTCGGAGCATAATCTAAGTTAACAAACCCCTCGTAAGCCATCTTAAATCACTCCTTTCGTTGAAGGCACGCTGCCGCCCGTAACCTTCGTCGCCTCCTTCAGCGCCTTGGCGAGAGCCTTAAAGCAGGACTCCACCTTGTGGTGGTCGTTTCTGCCTTCGACTTTAACGTTGAGGTTGAATTTACCGTTCAACGCGAAACTTTCGAGGAAATGCACAATATTTTCTTTGCTAACATCGCCGACCCGCCGCTCAGCAAACTCCGAGAACGGGAGGTTTACGACAGCATATGGCCTGCCGCTTAAGTCAACGCTAACCTCCGCTCTGGAATCGTCCATCGGCACTATCGCATGCGCCATACGGTTTATGCCTTTTTTATCCCCAAGGGCTTTGTCCAGCGCCTGACCTAAACAGATTCCAACGTCTTCAACGAGATGGTGATCGTCCACGTCTACGTCTCCTCCGGCTTTGACATCAAGGTCAAAGCCAGAGTGTTTCGAGAAGTTTTCAAGCATGTGGGACAAGAATTTCAGCGGGACATCAACTGCAGCTTTACCGGCGCCGTCCAAATTAATTCCGACAGAAACCTGTGTTTCCTTAGTGTCCCTTTTTACGTTGGCTGAGCGCATTATGTAATCTATTGGCTTAGGGGTATATATGTCTTAAACGTACAGGTTGACACCTAAGTCGGCGAGCTCTTTCTTGGCGTCATCGTAGTCCGCCCGAGCAAGCCGTATCTCGTTCATCGTGTTCGCGCATGACGTGTTGTCGTTGCTTTTTAGGCAGCTTAGGTCGGAGTCGTATGCGCTGCTGTAGTGGCCTACAAGGGATATGACGCGCTGGTGGAATTTTTCGTAACCTGCCGGCGGCTCCATTGAGTCAAGCTCTTGTACGTAAACATCGTTTTTGATTTTGTAGGATGCTACTGCAGTCCGGATGTCTGACGCATTAAGTTTCTGGTCGAAGTAGAGAGACCGCATGTTCGAGTAGTCGTTCATGTTTGAAGTAACTTCCGCCAGCGTGTCGTGTACTTCAGACAAATAGAACTGCGCCGCCTCGTTGTTGTCTCCAGTCCAAACGCAACCGCACGTTAAAAGTAACATTACGAGCGGCATAACACGCAAAACCGTCACGTCAGGATTATTTTCCATCTTTAAACTCGCGCACTGCCGTAACAGTATTTCCAATCAGCTTTATCGCTGAGTCGCTGCTGGGCCACAAACCCATTCCGCAGTCGGGGCCAACGTACTTTATTCTGTCGCCGAACACATTCCATGCGCCCTTAAGACGCCCCACTATTGTCCGGGTGTTTTCCATGGCGTCTATCATTTCCAGAAGCTTTGCTTGGTCGGACCAAACGTTTACGCCGGTCTTCTGCTCGTATTCGGATGCGAGGGCGCTGATGTTGGTTCTTGCTATGCCAAGCCGCAGGAACCTGTCGTATGACTCTAGGTCGTGTTTGTTTATGGCGTCGAGGTTTCGTGGGTCTTCTGCAGACTCTATGCCGATGATTTGTATGTTTTTTGTTTGGTATGCGACTTCGGCCTGCACTGATGAATGTAGGTGGACTTGGACGTCAAGGTCTTTCGCTGGTTCGACTGCAATGTCCCATGCTTTAATCAGGTCGTCGGCTTCGACGAGTATGTTGGGGTTCAAGCCGAAGCTGGGCTCGTCTATGCTGACTACCTTGGTTTTCAAGTACTCTTTGTTCATTAGCGAGTTTTCTACGAACCGGGAGACGCTTTTCGCTATGTTCAAAAGGAGGTCGGATTGTACTTGAGTGCTCACTTTCCGGACGTACAAGTCGAGCGGTCCTGTGACGCAGACTCTTAACTCAACTGGAGTGTTTTTCTCCTCAAACTGTTTTTTCGCAACATCCTTTATGGCGTCAAGTTCGGGGATGAACGCCTTTTCTTTAACCACGACCCACGGCTCATCGGGTTCGCTGAACAATTCCATTGGAGTGAAAAAGGAGTCTATCATGTCGCTTACTTGAGGGTAATTTGGCCGGTCAAGACCGGACGAGAGTTTACCGGCCATAAGCTCGGAAACAACTCTGTTAAAGTAACTCTTATCGCTAGGAGAACATGAGCCGTCAATTATGCCAGACGCTATAGAACGCATGCGGTTTTTGTCAACGCCCTGCGGAAGAGGCACGCTCCCTATGTCGTCGGTGAATAATCCGGGCATGTTAGTTTATCGAATAGGTGGTATAAAACTTCTTCCTGAAACGCTCAAATATCCTCAACAGGGGAAGACCCAACAAAAGTAGGAAAAAGACGTTACCCAACGACAGCGCGATGTCAGATATTAGCCCCGCCGACACTATCGCAACATAGGTCGCCAGAGTGTGTTGTGAAGTGAACGTAAGCCACCAGAATATGTCGGTGATGACAGCATACATGTAAGCTGACGCGAAAGAGTAGGCGCTCAGTACTGCCACCGTCAGTTTCTTGTTTTTGGTTTTAGGGAGTATTCCAGCAGAGAATCCGACGAGTCCTGCTCCAATCATCTGGTATGGGGTCCAGGGGCCGTTGCCTCCGACGGAAAAGTTGGACACAAGCATTGTTGTCGCGCCTAGGAGGAATCCGTTGGCTGGCCCGAAGACGTAGCCTGTGAGGGTTACCATGAAGAACACTGGGCTTACGCCGATGCCGTGTATCATCTGCCTTAGGACGACGGTTACTGCTGCCAGAACGCTGAGGAGTGCTATGTTCTTGGAGCTCGCGTATTTTTCGAACTGGAGGAATGCTATAAGGAGGACGGATGCTATGACGACGAGCGTTGATATGGCCCATGACAGACCGTATATTATGGAAGACGCTATTGTGGCTACGGATAGTAAGAGGAGGAAAAAGTCGTTGGATTTCATTCAGTCACCTTGAAAAAATCGTTTTTCAGGATACTTTGGGCTGGTCCTTCAGCAGAGATTCGACCTTGGTCCATCAACGCTATGCGGTCGGCAAAATTCACTGCACTTTCAACGTCGTGTGTAACAAGGACTATCGTTTTGCCGTTGGCACTAAGATGCTTGAGCAGTTGCATTAGACGCATCTTGCTTTCAGGATCTACGCCGCGCGTCGGCTCGTCTAGGATCACCACCTGAGGGTCGCCTATTAGGAGCGACGCCAGCGCCGTCTTCTGTCTTTCGCCTCCGGATAGGTCGCGGGGGTATGATTTTTTGTGTTCCAACAGGCCCAAGTAAGCTAGCATGCCATCGACGTCGGCTTTTATTCCATAGTTTTTCATCGTGAACTCAAGCTCTTCTTCCACGGTTTCCGAGAACAAGTATTCGTTGGGATTTTGAGAGAGGTAACTCACCTTGCGGGTCAGCGACTCCGCCCTGATTTTTCTCGCGTCAACTCCGAAAAGAGTAACGACTCCTTCGTCGGGCTTGAGGAGACCATTCATGTGTTTGGCGAGCGTTGTCTTGCCCGAACCATTGAATCCCATCAGCGCAAGAAACTCGTTTTCGTATACGTTCAGGCTCACGTTGTCTAGGGCGAGTATGCTCCCGTATCTCTTGGTAACGCCTTTAAGGGAGATGACGGTTTTCCGCTCAACAGGAGTGGGTTCGTTAGGGTTTCTGAGACTGCCGCCGTCCTGCGAGTGGACGACTGCTAGTGAAGTTTTGAATTTTTTCGAGTCTAAGTCAAGAACCCGGCGCGCGTATTTTTTGACGCGCGATATCCTGTGTTCTGTTATGACAACGGTTGTGTCTTCTTTGTTTAATTCGGAAAGCGTTGTCATGAGTTGTTCCGCGCTTTTTGGGTCGAGTTGTGATGTCGGCTCGTCTAGCACTAGGATGGGCGGTTTCATGGCGATTGTTGATGCCAGTATTATCTTTTGTTTTTCGCCTGTGGAGAGTTGGTCGGTTCTTCTGTTGAGGAGGTGTTGTATTTGGAGCTTGTCGGCGGCTTCTTTTATGCGGCCTCGTATTTCGGCGGGGGGTGTGAGAGTGTTTTCCATGCCGAATGCTATTTCGTTTTCGACTGATGTCATTACGAACTGGTTTTCCGGGTCTTGGAACACAAGTCCCACGTGTTTGGCAAGCTCGGATGTCTCGTGTTCTGTTGTTTTCAGGCCGTCTACAGTCACTTCTCCTGAAAACCTTCCGCCTGCGAAGTAGGGCACGAGTCCGTTAAAGCACCTGCAGAATGTGGACTTGCCGCTTCCAGACGAGCCGACGATGAGGATGAATTCTCCGGAATCTATCTTAACGTCTAGATTCTGTAAGGCGGGTTTCTGGCTGTCGGGGTACCAGTAGGACACGTTCTTGAATTCAACGATTGCACTCATTTTTTTGGTATATGATGCTTAACATGAGTATGGACAATGCGACTGCGGGTTGTATTGGGACGGGGTTCATGCGCCAGTCAAGTGGGTTCCAGTAGTCGAGGTGGCCGGAAAGCTTGAGGTAGACGAATTCCAGCCCTAATAGGATGAGGAATGCTGTGAAAAAAGTGTCGTGGTTATCCCACTTTTCGTTGGAGTGTTTTGTCCGGATGCCTGTGTATGCCCGTGATTCCATTGCCTCAGCCAGGTTGTATGAGCGTTCGAGGGAGCATACGAGGGTTGGCACTATCACGCTGATGTGGTTTCGCATTCGTTGTAGTATGTTTCCTCGGTCGGGGTCCAGCCCGCGGGATTTTTGGGCGTCGCTCACTGACTCCAAGTCTTTCGCTAGCGTGGGTATGAACCGTAGTGTGATGCTCGTGAGAAGTGTAGACTGAGAGAGTCTTTTAGGCATTATGTTGAGGAGCGAGTCAGGATTGACTGCAACATTTAGTATCGAGAAAATCATGAGCATGTCGATGAAGAGGAGCGCAAATATCAGCGCTGAGGTTACGGCTTCAAGAGTTATAGGTCCTGAAACCAACAGTAGGGGTATTGTGTGCCCGTATAGGTTAATTTTTTGGGGCATTCTCAGTATCTCGTGTGATCCTGTGTGGACGAAAAGGATGTTTATCAGGAACAGTGGTATGCTGAAGATTATGCCCAATCGCATGCAGTCAAAAATTTTGATTTTGAATGAGTTTGCGATGAGGGTTAATGGTGCGAGCATGAGTGTCAGATATATCGGATTTTGGGATGTAACGCTCATCAGGCTTGCTACTGCAGTCCACAGAATCCAAACTGTGGTGTGG
>CAZKCF010000029.1:3889-7820 GCA_964551365.1 uncultured archaeon | reverse complement strand
CTCGAAAAGCCGGCGTGGCGCATCATACTCGGCGATTTCGTAACCGCCGAGGAGGGGACGGGAATAGTCCACATTGCTCCGGCCTTCGGCGAAGACGACTACACTGTCGGAAGGAAGAACGACCTGCCGCTTGCGAACCCGATAGACGAAGACGGCAGGTTCACGAATCAGGTGCAGGAGCTTGCTGGAGTTTTCGCCAAAGACGCCGACGAAAAAATCATCCGAATACTCGACGAAATGGGCGCGCTAATAGCGCAGTATCCGTACGAGCACGAGTACCCGTTCTGCTGGCGCTGTAAGACTCCGCTGCTTTACTATGCCATGCGGTCTTGGTTCATCGCCATGGAAAAGCTTCGAGACGATTTGCTGGAAAACAATTCGAAGATAAACTGGTTCCCCTCTCACGTGAAAGAAGGCAGGTTCGGGAACTGGCTTGAGAACATACGCGACTGGTCTTTAAGCCGAAACCGTTTTTGGGGCACGCCCATGCCAATCTGGCAGTGCGAGTGCGGCGCCATCGAAGTGGTGGGCTCGCGCAAGGAGCTTTCTGAAAAAGCCGTGACGAAGGTTGACGGTAAAATAGACTTGCATCGGCCTTACGTAGACAACATCAAGCTCAAGTGCCAATGCGGCAGGCAAATGTCGAGAGTCGAGTATGTAATAGACTGCTGGTATGACTCCGGCGCAGCGCCGTTCGCGCAATTCCACTATCCTTTCGAGAACAAGGAGTTGTTTGACGAGAGGTTTCCTTACGACTTCATTTGCGAGGCCACAGACCAGACTAGAGGCTGGTTTTACACGCTTCTTGCGATATCAACCCTCCTTTTCAGCAAGCCGGCTTACACGAATGTTGTTGTTGGAGGCCTGCTTTTAGACGACAACGGCGAGAAGATGTCCGCATCCCGGGGCAACGTCATAAACCCGTGGGAGATGTTCAACACTGTTGGGGCAGACGCAGTAAGACTGCACATGTGTTCCACAGCACCTTGGAATGCCCGGCGTTTTGGGGTGGACAGCTTGAACGAGACTGTTGTTCCCATGCTTAGGACGCTCTGGAACTGCTACTCGTTCACAGCCCGCTACATGGCGTTGGATGATTTTGAGCTCAAACGCCATGCTGAAGAGAAGCTTGAATTAAGCGTTGAAGACGAGTGGATTCTCTCTGCAGTGAACACTCTCGCAGCGAACGTCACGAAAAACATTGAATGCAACGAATACCACAACGCGTTCCAGAACATATCCAATTTCGTTTCAGAAGACCTCTCTAGGTGGTATATAAAGCTCATACGCGACAGGCTTTGGCTTGAAGACCAAGACCACAAGATGAATCCAGCAAAGCTCTCAGCCTACATGACCCTGTGGGAAGTGTTCGACAAACTATGCCGGCTGATGGCGCCGTTTGCGCCGTTCATGTCCGAGGAAATCTATCAGGCCTTCAACGGCTTGGGAAAGAGCGTCCACGAGTCTTCTTGGCCTACGTTAGAGCATATTGACGGGAAGCTTGAGGAAGACATGCTCATCGCTCGTAAGATATTCGAGGCGGGGAGTTGCGCCCGGCAGGACGCTGGAATAAAGCTCAGGCATCCTATAAAGGGTGTTACTGTTGTTGGCGGAGGCAGGATTAAGGGTGCTGTGGAGTGTCTTAACGACGTGATAAAGAAGCAGTTGAATTCGCAGGAGGTCGTGTTCGTTGAGGAGATTCCCGGAACAGCTTATACTGTTGTCCCGGACTACAAGGTCATAGGCCCAAAGTTTGGCAAAAAAGCCAAGGATGTGGCCGAGTTCATGCAGAAAAATTCAGCCAAAATTAAGGCTGCTTTAGACCGCAAGACAACGCTCGAGTTGGGCGGCTACGCGATAAGCTCTGACATGGTGTTGGACGTGAGGGTGCAGGTTCCTCAAAAGTACGTTAGCTCGTCGTTCTCGTGCGGTAGCGTCAACGGCATAGTCTACATAGACACTGAGCGGACTAAAGCGATTGTGGAAGAGTCTCTGGCTAGGGAAGTAATCCGTCACGCTCAGGAGCTTAGGAAGAAAAACAATCTGGAGGAGTTGCAGCGTGTGAGGGTTTTTGTCAGCGAAAGCAAGGCTGTTGCCGGCATGCTTGAGCGTTTTAGGGGGGTTATTCTTAATGAGGTTAGGGCGGACTCTGTTGACTATTCGGGCGAGCGTTTGGAGTCTTCGTTCGAGTTTCAGGGCGAAAAAATAGGTGTTGGAATATCCTTTTAAACTGAGAATCAGATACATATAATCCTTTTATTACTTCAAATATCAAAATATTAATTTCGGGTCGGTAAAATGAAGGGTTCACAGGGATACCGTAGGCGGACTAGGAATCTTAGGGTTAAGCCGAAGGACAAGGGCAAGGTCAGCATACGCAAGTACATGCAGGAGTTCAAGAAAGACGATGTGGTGTCAATAAAAGTTAATCCATTATATCAGGCAATCCCCCACCCAAGATTCAACGGCAAGACGGGCAAAATAGTCTCAGTTCAAGGTCGGGCTTATTACGTCAGCATCGCTGACGGCGGCAAGAAAAAGAACATACTCGTCACTCCAGAACACTTGGTGTTGCAGAAAGTAAAATGAAGTTAGTAAACGAACGTTTCGTTTCTCTGGCGGAAGTTAAGGACATCCTGAGGAAACGGGACAAGGAGTGTAAAGCAGAGGGTAAGGAACTGCTTTACGAGCAAAAGAAGGCTTTAGAGCACGCTGATTCTTCTGTTAAGCTTAGCCTGAAGGACACTAAGGAACTGGTTGAGAAGATACTGGCTTTGAATCTTGGCCTGACTGACGACAAGGCTGTTGCGATAGCAGACCTGATGCCCGAGAATGTGGACGACGTTAGGGCAATATTCTCCAAAGAGAGATTCAAGCACGACGAAGAAGAAATCAAGAAGATAATCGAAGTAGTCGCTCAGTATCGATGAGGGGTGGGTGGGATGAACAAAGACGAATACGTTTACGTGCTGGATTACCTTTCAAAAGGCAAATCCGAGGTTCCTTCGCACAAGCGAAAACCAATCGCCCAAGCCGTAGGCGAAAAATACTTCTCGCTTCTTGAAATAACTCCCAAGCCTGGCCTCATATTAGCCTCTGGAGACCGCGTCTACATAGGCGAAGGCACCCGAGACAAAGTAGACCACATAGAACGCAGGATAAAGTACGAGTGGCTTACGCCCACAGCCAAAGTTGAGCTACCGGGGATATTAACCACGGTCATAATGGCTGATGAGAAGAATTACGTTGACTTCTACAATATGGCGGGCATCATAAGCACAAGACAACACAAGCTTGAGGTCTTGCCCAGGATAGGCAAGCGGCACAGGCAGGACATCCTTGAGGAGCGTAGAATAAAGCTTTTCGAGAGTTTTGCGGACATGCAGAATCGGGTGAGGAATCTTCCCGATCCTGTGAGAGTCATAGTCGACAAAATCATAGAGGAGATAAAGGGAGAGAGCAAATACTATCTGTTCGTGCCGTTAACCAGCGAAAACAGGTGATTTGATGGCGGTAATCAAAATAAACAAGGAAAAGTGCATCGGCTGCGGCGCATGCGTTAACGTTTGTCCGGTGAAGTTGTACAGTATGGTGGACGAGAAATCCAAGCTGACAGGCGACCCTAAGACGTGCATCCTGTGCAAGGCGTGCGAGAAGATATGCCCGGTGGGCGCCATAAAAGTTAGTGAAGACGCTAAATGAAGGTGATACTATGGAGGGGAAAGACGAGAACACAGTCTATGTAGGGAAGAAAGACACGATGGCATACATATTCGCCGTTATGACGCAGTTCAACAGCGGCGTGAGCGAAGTGACGATAAAAGCAAGAGGCAAGGCAATAAGCCGCGCAGTAGACGTTGAAGAAAGGCTGAGGAACCAGTTCGTCCCTGACGCAGTGGTCAAAGACATACGGCTTCTGACAGAGGAGGTC
>CAZKCF010000029.1:0-3879 GCA_964551365.1 uncultured archaeon | reverse complement strand
CGACTAGGGTTTCTGCCATAGAGATAGTTATGGGGAAGTAACATCCTCATGTGATGCTTGAAGAATGACTGAAGGAGAGAGGAAACTGCCGATATGCGATATCTGCGCGAAGACTGGTTTGTTGTGTTCAGCGTGCGAAAGCAAGTTGTCTGGCGGTAGGATAACCGAGCTTGATGTTGAGTTGTCGAGGATACTCTACGAGTTGACTGGCGGCGAGATTGGTTTTGAGAGGGCTATTGACATCAAAGATTTTGTGATAATACTCGCTAACAAGGGGGATTTGGGCAAGGTAATCGGAAAGTCCGGCTCGAACATTCGCGTGATATCCAGCAAGCTCGGAAAGCAGGTTCGCGTCATAGGAACAGGCAACATAAGAGACATGATATACGATCTTCTGGCTCCAGCCAGGATTTCCGGCGTGAACAAGGTTTTCAAGCCTGATGGCAGCACATTCCAGCGGGTTCGCATAAGCAAAAAAGATCAGGGCAAGCTTAGGATGAGCATCGAAGACGTTTCTAAAATAGTGTCTTCTCTGTCTGAAGAAAAAATAGAGATATCCCTAGAGTAAAATGAGGTCACATTACTCCAACCAAATTTCGGCAGACTTAAACGGAAAAGCAGTTGTCCTGTCAGGGTGGGTTCATGAAATCCGCGACATGGGGAAACTAAAGTTCCTGATACTGCGAGACCGCTACGGCAGAGTGCAGGTAACAGGCAAAAAAGAGACTACCAACAAACGCGTTTTAGAGCAGATAGATGCGCTGTCCAAGGAGTCTGTCATCGAAGTCGCGGGAATAGTGCAGTCTAACACTAAGGCTCCTGGCGGCGTTGAGGTGACTCCCACCCAACTTAAGGTTATAGCGAAGTCTGATTCTCCGCTGCCGTTGGATGTCACAGGCAAAGTTGACGCTGACTTGGACACCCGGCTTGAAAACCGTTTCATGGATGTCCGAAAACCAGAGGTAGCGGCCATATTCAAGATACGCGCCAAGGTTCAGGAGTCCTTCAGAGAGTTTTTCGTTAAAAGAGAGTTCATTGAAGTTAACCCGCCGAGCATTATCGCGGCTGCGAGCGAGGGTGGCACAGAACTTTTCGCCATAACCTATTTTGAGCGTGAAGCTTATCTGGCTCAGTCGCCTCAGCTTTACAAGCAGATGATGATGGCGTCTGGTTTGGACAAAGTTTTCATAACAATGCCCGTCTTCAGGGCTGAAACGCACAACACGCCAAGACACTTGAACGAAATATTCCAGATGGACATAGAGAAGGCTTTCGTAAAAGACGAGGAAGACGTTTTGGAGGAACTTGAGAGCGTCACACAACACATATTCAAAAAAGTCAGGGAAGACTGCGGCGCAGAACTCGATGTGTTAGGCCGAAGCATTGAAGTCCCCAAGACTCCGTTCAAAAGGATAAACTACTCTGACGCGGTTGATTTGCTATCAAAAGAGGGAATATCGCTTTCGTTCGGCGAAGACTTCATGCCCGAGGCCGAGAAAAAACTCCACGAGCTATTTAAGGCGCCTTTTTTCGTGAAACAATGGCCGACAAAGCTCAGGGCGTTCTACAGCAAGCCGCTTGAAGACAATCCCGAAGTGTGCAGGGCATTCGACTTGGATTACGGCGGAATGGAGCTTGCGTCAGGAGCCCAGCGCATACACGACCACGACGAGCTTGTTGAAGCCTTAAAGCGTAAGAAGCTTAACCCAGCCAACTTCGAGTTCTATCTTAAGGCATTCCGCTACGGGATGCCGCCTCATGGAGGATGGAGCATAGGCGCTGAAAGAATCACCGAAACCATAACCGGGGTGAAGAACATACGCGAGTGCGTTCTGTACCCCCGCGATAGGACGAGACTACAGCCTTAGTTTTCGCATGGACGTGTTACGATACCTCATGATGTTCCATGAGGAGAGGTCGCTGAGGCCGCTTACGGTAGCAATAGCAATAATACTACTAATCCTTGCGACGGGAACAGTCGTCTTCATGAAGCTGGAGAACCTATCCCCTCTTGACGCGCTTTATTTTTCCACTGTGACTTTAGGCACAGTGGGCTACGGCGATTTAAGCCCCACTAAACCAGAGTCGAGGGCGTTCGCCATCGTCTTCATCATATTCGGTGTTTCGGTTTTCATGTACACGTTCGGTATTGTCATAAGCATAGTTTTTGAGGGTAAACTAATCGAGGTTTTTAAAATGGAGAGGGCAACTGAAAAAATAAACAAGCTAAGGGATCATGTTGTTTTGTGCGGGTACGGCGACTTCGGGGTCAGAGTCGCTGAAAAAGTCTCCCCGATTGTCGTTGTGGAGAAAGACGAAGCCAACTTCAGCCGGATTATCGAACGCGGGCTGCTTGGCGTAAACGGCGACTCAACCCAAAAAGACGTCTTGTCGAACGCTGGCGTAGAGCGCGCTAAGGCGATGATAATCGCTTTGAACTCGGACCCCGACGTCGTGTTCACCATGCTTTCGGCCAAAGAGTTGAATCCTAAAATAAGGATTTACGCGCGAGCGAACCGCAAGGATTCTGTCGACAAGATGAAGTGGGCTGGAGCGGACTACGTCGTCTGCTTGACTGAGATTGGAAGCCAGGAACTCATTAAGGCGCTCAAAGGGGATCAGTTCATGTAATAGTACTCTCCTGTATTGCGTTGTTTCCTGTCTTTCACGCTGTCTAGTTTGTTTGCTCTTGGTCTTCCGGACTCCGGGTCGCGTCTGAACGTGACTTCCATCTCCTTCAAAAACAGGTTCATTCCATTGCGCAGGTCCAGCGGCTTGGACGCTTTGCCATGTTTTCCTGTTTCGCCGACGAAGACCATCAGCTCGTCGGAAAGGTAGTCCACAAGCAGTATGTCGTGGTCTACCACCAGAACGCTGACGTCGTTTTCGAACGCAAACCGTTTGAGGTATTTGCCTAATGCGAGTCTTTCTTCAACGTCAAGGTAGGCTGAGGGCTCGTCGAGCAGGTAAACGCCGGCTTCTCTGGAGAGGCAGTCTGCTATCGTAACCTTCTGGAGTTCCCCCCCACTTAGTTCACTGCATTTTTTCTCCAGCATGTTCGTCAGCCTGAACCGTTCGACTAGTGCGGGCTTGATTTTAAGTTCCATCACCGTTTCATCCTTAACCTTGATGTACTGCGGCTTGTAAGAGACCGTCACCTTCAAGTCAATGTCAACGTTGTCGGGCTTCACGACGCCAGCAAGCATTCCCACAAAAGTCGTCTTGCCCGTCGCATTCGAGCCGAGAATGCCCCTCACTGAAGGCGCACGCAGTTCGCCTGCGTCAACTTCAAGCGAAAACTCATCGTACATTTTCTTCAGTTGGGGGTACTTGACTACGACAACACCTTCTGCAGCGTCTTTCGGAGCGGTGACGTCGAATTTTATTTCCTCCCTGAAGCGCATGTTCTCCGACTTAAGGAATCCGCCCAAGTATTCGTTTATGCCAACCCTCACGCTCTTGACGTTGGATATGATGCCGTATGCACCGGGTTCCCCGAACACTATGTGCGTGTAGTCTGACAGATAGTCTAAGACCACGAGGTCGTGTTCCACCACTATCACGTACTTGTCTTCCAGCGAGCGTATGGCTTTCGCGACATTCAGCCTCTCCTTAACGTCAAGATAGCTTGAAGGCTCGTCCATCAAGTAGATGTCCGCATCCCTGCTCAAGCACGCTGTCACAGCAACCCTCTGCAGCTCCCCCCCGCTCAATTCGCCGATGTTTTTACCGAGGGAGTTCTGCAAGTCAAGCTTCTCCACAAGCGCGTCCAGCCTTCCTGACTCGTCGGCGTTTGAGAGAAGTTCTCTGACAGTGCCCTTGAAATGCCGCGGGATTCCGTCAACATACTGCGGCTTGTAAGCTGCCCTAATACTACCC
>CAZKCF010000028.1:0-8208 GCA_964551365.1 uncultured archaeon | reverse complement strand
GTCCTGCTGCCCAGTAAAACCCAAGTCTATGTCGCTTGCAAGACCGGGGGCGCCTCCGCCGACGCCAGGATAAGACAGCATTTTTTCAGCGAAGCTTTTTTCAAGCTGCTTTATCTGCGCTTCCTTCAACTTTATTTCACGCTGAAGCATCTCGATGGTGTTTTCCATCTGTTGTATGATTGCCTCACGCTTGTTTAACTCGTCCTGGCTCTTTTTCCGCTCTTCTGCGAACTCAGCCTCCTTTTTCTCCAGAAGTTGCTCTACTGAAAGACGCCTCTGATGTTCCAGCCGCAAGTGCTTGCTTAACGAATCAATATGCTCGCGCTCTATTGTGCGGAGCGCCTCTTCGCCGCTGATGAGGCCCTGCTCGATGTCCATCAGCTTTTTGTATTGTTCAGCGAACTTGCGTTCCTTTTCCTTAAGCTCTTCCTCAAACTTCAGCCTAAGCTCGTGTTCCTTCAAGTATATGTCGCGAAGGTCCTCAAAGTTTGATGGTATCGGCGCAGTGCCGCCGTCGGGTGTCTTAGAATCCTTTGGCATAGAGACCACTGTCCGTTAAAATAATGTGAACGTTACTCTAAAAGCAGTTATCGTAGGTCAATGATGTCGTCTGCATCAGGTCCCGTAGAGATAAAAGTTACGTTAACGCCAACCTCTTTTTCTATCCCCGCAATGTAGTCTCTCACGTTCTTCGGCAAGCCGCTGTAGTCTCTGACGCCAGAACATTCGGGGAAGACCTTGTCAAGACACGTTACGGCAACCTGCGTAGCACCATTCACCATCGCAGAATACTTGGCGAGCTCATAGTCGAAGCCGCATATCTGCCTCAGACGGCCAGTCACAGTACCCGCCTCGCCCAGATACCTTGCGAGAACCTCATTAACGTCCTTTCCCGTAGTACCATCACACAAAGCGCGCTCGTATGTTGCCTTTAGTTCAGGGTACTTGCCGAGGTTTTGTTTCGTGATTAATGTAGGCAGTTTCTGCGAGCCAGCTCCCACCCGGCTCATGTAAGCCTTGTAGACGACGATGACTTCACTGATTTTAGTCGGGCCTAAGCCAACGTCGACCGCAGCCATGGACGCCGACGTGTCCTTGCTTGTGACATTCGGGTATGCGCCGTAAAAAAGCGAGAGCCCGAATCCTTGAGAAGCCTCCACGAGCACGTCCTTGCCCTCGTCAACAGCATTATTGATTTCCAGCGGAACATCAGTCAAGTATTTCTTCAGCTCAGGCACTTCAGACGCGTGCTTTAGCTTCCGCATCGCCCTATCAGCATTCGCCGGACCGCAGCCTGTGCCCGTGGTCGCAACAGACTTTGTGAGATGAAAGTCGCTTGAATCAAGCTTCTTGTGTGCGGCCTCTATTATGCCGCAACGTCGGTCTAACGCAAAACGGTCCTGCGTGCCAGTAAGCTCTAACTCCTTGAGAAGAAGATTAGGGTCAACCAACACTCCAGCGCCAATGAGCAGGCGCGCGTCCTCGTAGACGAAACCGCACGGTATCATGCGGAGACCGTATTTTTTCCCGCTCTTGTAGACGGTGTGGCCTGCGTTGGGGCCGACTCCTGCGCGGGCGATGACGGCGGGTTTGTCGTTTAAAGCCAGGTAGGACACTATTTTGCCTTTGCCTTCGTCGCCAAAGTGGCCTCCAACCACGATAGACGCCATCTTAGACTAAATAATGAGACGTATGTTTTAAATAATACGATTCGTATTGTATCACCGGCTTAAAACAATTCTTCGTCTTGAACATAGTTTTTGCCAAGTTTCAGGGCGATTTCGGCTTTAGATATTTCCCGGCCCAAGTACGCGGCGTGCTCACAGCTGATTTTTTCAGAAAAACAAACGCTCTTGCATAGTAAGTCGGCTGACGCTCCCACGAAGGTTTTTTTCGGCTTGTTTTTTTCATAATATAGGACGATGATGTTCCGGTCCTTGAGGAGTATCCTAAAACAAGAGTCCTGTAATGCAGCCCTACGTGGGACTGCCTCCACTACTTCAAAACCATCCAAGTCCAATGACTCCTCCGGCAAACGCACCTTATCCTTAAGATACAACAAACTTACTCCCAAATCTTTAGGAGTCTGACGGCGCACCTTCGAAATGTACATCATACTGACCGCAGTAGAAAGCTCTCTGACGGAGCCTGCTGTCTTGCTGCTTGCCTCAGTAGTGAAAACAAAATTTATGTTAAGTTCAGACGCGACGGCGGCTAAGACTCCGTTAACTCCCGGAGAATCCGCGTCAAAAAGCTCGGTCACATTCCCGGCGCCAAGCATCATGGCGTCAGACGGGTTCCTCATCCGGTAGTCCATGAAGGCGCGCAGGGACGCTGAAAAACCCATGTTCAGCGGCGCTAGTATTGGGTCTGCTATTGTCGGACAGTGTTCTTGGACTTCTCGCACGAGTTTTTCCAGGAGGAGCACGCGTTTTTTCGGTTCAACGGGTATGGTGCCGTCGGCCTTGCGGGGTATTACCACCACAGGCAAGTCAAGCGATTTGACGACGCCATAATTTTTGTAGTCAACGCTCAGTATCAAGTCAGCGTAGTCTGCGGCCGAAAGAATCTCCGTCTCGCTCACAGAATCCAAACTAATCGGGCAGTTTAATTCGCCCCGCAGCGCCTGGAACATGTCGCCTATCCTGTTTGAGTTGTCTTCGCCGGAAACCATGCCCAAGTCGATTACGTCCGCGCCCGAGTCAACGTAATATCGGGCTTTTTCAATAAGCTCTTTTTCGCTCAACATCGGGGCGTCGGGTATTTCAGCAATCACTTGCGTTATTGGCAGAAGACGCATGCGTCGTCCAATCTTTAATCCTCCGGAACGTGCTTTCGAGATAATCCTGCAGACTTCCTGATTTATTTTTTCTTTAAGCAGCTCGTCAGCCGGCGTTGCTGAAGACAACTTTATTTTGGAGATGCTGTCCAGCAGGAACTGCAGGTCTGACGCGTGTTTCGTCCCCTTAACGCACTTGACTCCAGTAGCCTCCTCGATTACCGACACGTCACCACGCACCTGGCCGGGAACTATTATCAAATCAACGCCATCAAGGCGTTGTTTAAGCAACTCCTTTAAGATAAGAGCGGGTGACAGTAACGCTGCAACATCTATGGCGCAGACATGCACTTTTCCGCCGAGTGAAAGTTTTCGGACCTGCCCGGCGGCGTTGCGTCCTGTAACAAGCAGAACCTTCTTCATGATATAATGCTTTAATCTTAATTGTAAAGTGTATACACGTGTGAGGTTAAAATGCTGGACAAAAAAGAGTTTAAGGCCATGAGCAAGAATCTGGCTGAGGCGAGCGCGATGCGAGACGAGTTGTCGAAGACTTCGCGGGACATTGTGAAGCTTACGAAAAAACTTATTTTCGCTTTGCACCGGAGGGACTTGGATGAGGCCGCAAAACTTGAACGCGATTTGAGCAGAAACTATAACGGATTCATAAAGCTGACGAAGAAAAAACCGGCGTTAGGTTTGAACGGCCCCTGGGCTGTCGCAGTGCAAGAGTATGTGGAAGCCGAATCATACTACAAGTTCATAGTCGAAAAGAAAATTCCCTCGCGAAAAAAACTTGACGTGAACACTGAACTCTACGTGACCGGCCTCTGCGACCTCAGCGGAGAGCTCGTGAGAAAAGCGCTCGACGACGTGATATGCGGGAGAACGGCCGAAGCGCTTATCATAAAGAATCTTCTTTCCGAGATGTATGGTGCTTTGCTGGATTTTAACCCGGAGGGCGAACTCAGGAAGAAGATTGATATGGTGCGGTGGAATTTGACCAAACTTGAGGACACGATGTTTGAGGTTAGCATCCGCGGCAGATTAAGTTAATTTATTTAAGATTTGACCATAGGTATAGTAAGGTGCTGGCATGGAATACAAAATAGAAGTCAGGATTGAACTAAAGAAGGGCGTAATGGACGCTGAAGGAGAAACAGTGAAAAAATCGCTCAACCTGCTAGGATACACCGCCACTAAAGTTGACACCGTCAAGGTTTACGTGCTTACTGTGTCCGCGCGCAGCGAGAAAGATGCTCTAAAGCAGGCTGAAGACGCGTGCAAAAAAGTTCTCGCGAACCCTGTCATAAACGACTACAGCATTTCGGTGATTTGATGCCCGAGTTCTACAACAGAAGACTAGAAAACGTTTTTGAAGTAAGAGTTCTGGAAGCCTCAGACAGGGAACTCGAAAGGATAAGCAAAAACAGGTTACTGGGCCTAAGCTTAGGCGAGATGAAGAAAATCAGGGCCCGCTTCAAAAAAGAAGGCAGAAACCCCACCGACGTGGAACTGGAAGCATTCGCGCAATCCTGGAGCGAACACTGCTGCTACAAGACCAGCAAACCCATGCTAAAGAAAACAATATTCAACATAAAATCCAATGACGTCATCTGCGCGATATCCGAGGACGCTGCGGTCGTGGAGTTTGAGGGAGACTACGCTTATGTAGTGAAAATAGAATCCCACAACCATCCGTCAGCATTAGACCCGTACGGCGGAGCGGCGACGGGCATAGGCGGCATCCTACGGGATGTCGTATGCATGGGCGCGCAGCCTATTGCGCTTGTCGACCCATTGTTTTTTGGTCCGCTGGGTTTTCCTGAAAAAAAGCTGCCGGCGGGGACGAAGCATCCGAGTTACCTGTTGCATGGCGTCGTCGCGGGCATAGCAGACTACGGCAACCGCGTGGGGATACCGACTGTCGCAGGCATGATAGCGTTTGACGAAAGTTACGTTGGCAACTGTCTTGTCAACGTGGGTTGCGTGGGCATAGTAAACAAGAAGAATATAATACACAGTCGCGTTGGTGGTGTCGGAGATGTCTACATAATGGCTGGCGGAAAGACAGGCAGAGACGGAATACATGGAGTCACGTTCGCTTCGGCTGAACTCAGCGACAAAAGCGAGGAAGAGAGCAGGCCCGCAGTACAGCTCGGATACGCCATAATGAAGGAGCCGCTGATGCACGCATGCCTTGAAGCGAACGAAAAAGGACTGCTCACGGGAATGAAAGACTTCGGCGGAGGCGGACTAAGCTGCGTCGCATCCGAAATGGCTTACGCCGCAAAACTGGGGGCTACAATAAACTTGGAAAAAGTACTCCTCAAGGAGCCGAACCTCGCGCCCTGGGAGATTTGGGTGAGCGAAAGCCAAGAGAGGATGATGGTTTCGGTTCGCCCTGAAAACGTTAGCATGGTTCTTGAGGTATTCGACTTCTGGGATGTGCCCGCTGTGGTGGTGGGTGACGTAGACGACTCAGGGAGGATTAAGGCGACGTATAATGGAGTGGAAGTCCTCAACCTTGAATTAGAGTTTCTGATATCGGGGGTATGCTATAACAGGCCTTACATTCTGCTGAAGAAAACCGAGTTTGAGAGTAAATTCAGGATGCCTCCGCTGGAAAAAACATGCGTGAAGCTGGCCGGCTCGGAAAACATCGGCAGCAGAGAGTCCGTGATAAGAAGATACGACCACGAAGTCAGAGCCAACACCATAATAAAGCCGATGCACGGCGTCATAAACAAACAAAGCCACGGAGACGCGGCAGTCCTGAAGCCGCTGGAAGACAGCTTCAAGGGCATAGCCTTGACAGCCGACGTGAACCCCACGCTCTGTAAGGCAGACGCCTACTGGGGCTCTGCTTCAGCAGTGGACGAAGTCGTCAGAAACATGACAGCAGTTAACGCGCGAGCCCACACGATAGTCGACTGCCTTAACTTCGGAAACCCCGAGAAACCAGAACGCTTAGGCGAATTCAAGATAGCGTGCGACGGACTGTACTTCGCAGCTTCGGCGTTCGGAATCCCATTTGTTTCAGGCAACGTTAGCCTGTACAACGAAAGCACGCTAGGCCCAGTAGCGCCAACCCCCACGCTACTTTGCGTTGGGATAGCGGATGACGTCAGAAAGTGCGTTACCTCAGACTTGAAGACAGACGGAAACATAATCTACATGATCGGGGAAACCCGCGCAGAGTTGCGGGGTTCACAGTATTACGGCCTTATGGGACTTAAAACAGGTTTCGTGCCGAAAGTCAACCCCAACGAAACTAAGAAGAACGCCGAGACCTTGCGCGCCGCAATGGACAGGCGTCTTGTGAGAAGCTGCCATGACCTTAGTGAAGGAGGCTTGTTCGCAAGCGTCTTGGAGATGTGTTTGGGGGGAGACCTAGGAGTTGAATTAGATTTAAGCGATTTTGCCGTAAAACTTAGGGTAGACGCCAAGCTGTTCAGCGAATCCAACGGACGCTGGCTGGTTGAAGTCGAAGAAAAAAACAGAAGAACGTTTGAAGCTGCCATGAAAAACGCGATAATGCTCGGCAGAGTCTCGCCGAAAAAAAAGATAACAATCGCGGACAAAAAACAAAAAATCTCGCTGAACTTAGACAAGATGCGCGACATATGGGATGGTGCGATAGGTCGTGAGGTGCCGAAGTGAAAGCAAAAGTCGCAGTACTCTATATTGAGGGAACCAACTGCGAGGACGAAGGACTGCGGGCTTTCAATGCTGTTGGATTGGACGCTGAGAAAGTGCACTTGAAGCAGCTTACCGGCGACTGCGCGAAAGAGCGGCGCAGAAGCATGTTCGACTACGACATGCTGTTTTTGCCTGGAGGATGGAGTGCTGGGGACTACATAAGGGCGGGCGCTATTTTCGCGGCTAGGATGAAAAGCAGGCTCAGGAACGAGATTGTGGAGTTCACTTCAGAAGGTCGTTTTATTGTTGGAGTCTGCAATGGCTTCCAGATTCTGACTGAAGTTGGTCTGCTGCCGGGTTTTAACGGCATGAGCGAAGTCCCAGAAGCGGCACTCGCAATAAACGAGAACGGCCGGTTCCAGTGCAGGCCAACGTACATCAAACACGAAAACGCGTGCACGATAACATGCGGCATAAAAAAGGGGGCAGTGATGCAGGTTCCCGTAGCCCACGCTGAGGGACGCCTAACGTTTGGAAGCCGGAACAAGGATTTCTTGAAGAAGCTTTTAGACAACAATCAGGTGGTGTTCAGGTACTGTCGGAAAGACGGCAGCCCGGCGGACGGAACGTTCCCCTGGAACCCGAACGGCTCGCTCTACGACATCGCTGGAATCTGCAATCCAGATGGAAACGTATTGGGGATGATGCCCCATCCAGAAAGGGTTGTGGACAGAATACAGAACGCTGACTGGAGTAGGTCAAACAACGAGGGAGACAGCTTAATGTTCTTCAAAAGCATCGCCACATACATTAAAAAACAGCGTTAAAGCCGGATAACAGCTTAAACGCTTTCTATTCTAGGCGCCAGATAATAGAGTACTCTGCCGTCCCCGATGGCGTACTCCACTTTAAGCGGAGCATCCTGCCTCAGACTTATTGAAACCACACTAGGTATTTCAGCAGACTTGAGTATGTTGTTCAAATGATCCAACGAGAATACTGCGCGAGCCTTCTGCTTGATGTTCATGCTCAACACGTTGGCTTCAGCGAGTTTTATGTCAACCGAGCCCGTGTCGCCGTCAGCCTTTATGTTGAAGAGCTTGTTATCCAACAACAACGCCACATGGTTGCTGACCAACTCCGCGTCCTTAAGAGCCTCTTTTATGACTTCGGGCGCCAGCTTGACTTCTGCAGTGAACTCAATGCGCGGCTCTTTCGGGGGGGTTGAGCTGGACTCGATTATGGATATGCTGAATTCCCGCACTGTTTTGCCGCGGAAGACCATCTTGAGTCTTGTGTCCAGCGTCATCTCGATTTTGTCTTCGGGCTTGACCCTGCGGATTATTTTAGAGAACTCGGCGAAGTCAACGCCAATGTTCACGGGCTTGTCTACCTGAAATTTCTCGAACGCCTTGGCAGGCAAGTCGAAGTCGACTAACGCAATCTGCGAGGGGTCCATGGCCCTAAGCTTCAAGCCCGTGTTGTCTATCTGGAATGTGCCTTCATCAATCAAAGCAGCTATGGCTTCGATGCTGTTTCTCCAAGACTTAGTGTCATTTATTACTACAGTGAACATTTCACATCAACCCAACAACTTACTGTAGTAGTATTACGAGTAAGAGTATAAAAGACTTCATGCTGAAGTAAACCGCTCTCGAACAAAATCCCCGTCCAACGTCAGAAGAAGCGACGCAGCCTTAGGACCACGCTCCTTACCAATCAAAAGCAAGTAGACTGCTTTAAACAACTCAGGGGGCTCAACACCACCCTCACGCGCTATCTCATAC
>CAZKCF010000027.1:0-8344 GCA_964551365.1 uncultured archaeon | reverse complement strand
CCCCCAACCCATTCATCCTTCTTTATCTCACCGTACTCGCGCATGATGGTGTATAGTTTTCCGCCGTATTTTGCGGGAATCTTGAGTGCAATCTGCACTGTCGCGAACTTTATGGGTATTATCGGCTTTAGAGCCTTAAGTATTTTTTCGACTTGCTCTTTTGCTGTCTTGTTTATGCTTACTTCGGCTTTCGCCTCCTCTATTGCCTTCTCTATTCTGGCGGGCGGGTGAGGCAGCTTGGTCTGCGGGTTTATCGCGTTTCTGGCGATTATGCTCACAACCTGTTTTTTCCTCTCCTCGAGCATCTTCCTCTTCTGCTCGGTGGTCAAATGCAGTTCGCCCTTCTTTATTATCTGCTCTGCCACAACGTTTACGTCAGAGGAGCCGAAAACCTGTTTCATCAACTCCTCAGATGCCTTGTCTGCAGACCCAGCGTCCTTAAACACTTGTTCAGCAGCCAACACATCATCCAGGCCCACGTTCTCCCCGTTCTTGTACGCCAGCGCCTTGTCGGGGTCTACAAAAATCTCGAACGTGTGTTCGTGGGACTTTAATCTGGCGATGATGGCATCATCCAGACTAGTCATATTACCTCACAGCAAATTTTGAACATGATTGCCAAGCCCTACTCCTTTGTCTCCTTATCCTGGCCCTTCGCGCCCTTAGCCTTAAGGTCCTTGCTGACTCTGACCAGCGACTTCCCTATTTCGTCGACGGTTGCGCGCGAGTAGTTTTTGCCTAGTTCTATTGTTACGACGTCTATGTTTTCCTTCACGAGTTTTCCTTCGGAAACGGTGTTAAGGCCTATCATCGCCAAGTCTATCGCCTGGTCTCTTGAAATGCCTTCCTTGTATTTTTCCTCGAAAACTTTTTCGACGTCCCTCTTGCCCATGCCTATGGCCGTAGCAGTGTACTCCATGAACGCTCCGCTAGGGTCGGTTTCGAATATGTGCGGCCTGTCGTTGACGCCGGCTACAATCATTGCGGTGCCGAACGGGCGCGCCCCACCGTACATGGTGTACGCCTGCTTTATGTCGCATATCTCTTTAGTGAGCTTTGACACGGTTATGGGTTCGCCGTAGGCTATCCTGCTTCTTTGGGCGAATATTCTGGCGTCGTCTATCAGGCGCCTTGAGTCTGCGACGAGCCCTGATGTTGCGACTCCAACGTGTTCGTCTATCTTGAATATTTTTTCGACTGATTTGGGCACTATGAGCGGCGTTATTATGTTCCTGTCCACAGCCAGCAGCACTCCTTTGTCGTAGGCTATGCCCACTGCGGTGGTGCCTCGTTTGACAGCTTCTCTCGCGTACTCTACCTGAAATAGTCGCCCGTCTGGGCTGAAAACCGTAATAGTGCGGTCATATGCCGCAGGTCCTGTTGGATACATTCTTCGGGACTCACCCCATTAAAAACAAGACTACGCTCCCGTGTCTTTTATAATATCTATTTATTAGCACACTATAGTTTAAAAATAGGTTAACCGTTTGTTTTGCAGGACGTACAGCCTGAACGCTTTTATGGTGCCTGGAGTGAAATACTGGCCTGAGGCTATCATCCCGGCAATCTCCCTCAGACTGTAAAAGCCTACTCCATCTATCTCCGTTTTGTCGTACTCTACCGGACCCTCGTGCCTGCAAACGTAAAGCATGCTGTTCTCCCGGTCGCAGCCGAAATAGGCTTTGAACGCGCCAACCCGCTGGGGGATGCAGTCTACGCTTGGCAGTTCCTCCTGCAGCTCCCTTAAAGCAGCTTCATCATAACCTTCTCTGGAATCCAGGTGTCCGGAAGCCGAGCTGTTGAACGCTCCAGGATACAGGTCCTTTTTTTTGCTTCGCTTCTGCAGCATTATCCTACCCTCATTGTCCACCACGAAAACGTGCACTGAACGGTGTATCAAGCCTCTGGCGTGGCAGTCCTCCCTGGATGCTGTTCCAACAACCCTGTCGCATTCGTCAACAACGTCGAAAATCTCGCCCGAAGACATCCTCTCACTTAAAAAGTTTTCTTGCAGCATTAAGCCGTGCTTCGACCGACCGCGCGTCAGTCTTGACGTCAGTCTTGGTCTCGCCTATGAAGCTTAGTATGTCAGCCAGGCGCGCTCCAACCAGGTTTGCGGACTGTGCTGCTGACAGTCCGTTGGAGTAGAGGCGCGCCCCGATTTTTATCTTCGCCTTGTTCACGAGGTTTCCTTCAAAGAAGCCGTGTTTGCTGTCGAATTCCTCAATACTCTTGAGTATGCCGTCCAAGTCTTCTGCATCCAGTTTGCCTGCGAACTCTTTGGCAAGGGCGTTGGCGTTCTCCTGAAAGTGCACTTTGCTGAAAATCTTGTTGAGGGAGTAGGTGATTAACGCAAGCTTTATGGTCTTCGGGGTTTGCTCCGTTACTGCAAGAAGACTGTACTCGCTCGCAAGCTCCCGCAATCTCATGGCATCCTGCTCTAAAACAGCTTTCTTGACTTCTGCAAAGTCGGTCATTTTTTCTTCAGAATATCCCACTTATATTTTTCCTTCAGCAGGTGGTATGCGGCCTGAGGAGGCATCACACCCTCCTCGGTTATGATCATGTCAACGTACTGCGCTTCAGTGACGTCGAAACCCGGGTTCCTTATCGCAACGCCCTGAATGTCTGCGACTTCCTTACTGTCGCGCTCTTCTATCGCAACCGTCCTCCCGAAAAGGCTTTCTGGGGAAAACTTCAGTGACTCTGCTGCGACGATAAAGTCCACGTCCATCGAGTGCGCGCACAACGCTATCTGAGACGTCCCTATCTTGTTTATCACGTCTCCGTTGGCGCATATTGTGTCGGCTCCGACGATGACTTTGTCGACTTCCAGTGCCTTCATCATGTGGTGTACTGCGGAGTCTATTATCAGCGTCGTGGGTATTCCGTGTTCCGACAGCATTTTGGCCGACAGGTAGCCTTGGTGTCTTGGCCGTGATTCGGTGCACACTGCATTGATTTTTTTGCCATCGCTCCACGCTTTTTTTATGACGCCGATTGCTGTGTCGCTGTTGCAGTGCGTCATGACTGTGTCGCCGTCTTCAATGAGGCGGGAGCCTATCTCAGCTATGTCCTCCAGAGACTTGTTTAATCCCTCCAGAAATCCGTTTATGCCGGCAAGCGTTTTTTCCGTGAAATCTTTTTTAGAGAGCAACTTGTTGGATTCAGCAAGGTAAAGAACGTAGTTCACCGCGTTCGGGAGGGAAACAGCCGAAGGCCTCGCCAACTTAAGTTTCATGCTCGCTGACCTGAGTTCTCCGATGCTCGCGCCCGAAGACATCAGGTCCCGGAGAGTCTCCACAGAAAGTATTGCGATGTCTCGGGCCCCGCGAATCTTCATGCTGCGTATCGCCTCAGCCACGTCATCCACGCGGCTTCTGTTCTCTACCATGTAATGTATTTGGGGTACGGTATATATAATCTGGTTCTTCAGAGGATGAAACAGACTTCTGCCGTCACCTGGCTTTAAGGCTGCTGCCGTACTTTTCGCGCAACGCTTTCTCAACCAACTCCCGCTCGAGTGTTCCAGTAAAAACAATGTTTGTTTTAGTCTCGCACCCGCGCAGTATGTCCGCAGCCTGCCTGTAGACGCGCATGTCCTCGTCGAATCTGCCTGTCATGGCGAATGTTTTCACTTCCAGGTCTCCGGCAATCTTCAGTCCGAGGAGCGGCAGCAGTAGAGAGCGGTTGGGGTACGCGAAGAATCTTCCGTCCTCGGGATTTTCTTGCATCATCCTCATCATGCGCTTGTAGTGTTCCCTCCATCTTCCAGTAGAGTTGTCCCGACATTATTTTAATACCTGCAATATCAACATAAATATGGGCTCCTTTTTCCCACAATGAAGACTGAATTAAACAGCGTTGACGTGCGCGTTCTGGCTGCGGAATTAAACGAAAAGCTTCTTTCAGCGAGAGTGGACAAAGCCTACCACATTGCGGAAAAAGAGCTTACCCTAAAGTTTTACTCGCGTTTGTTCGGGCAGATGGAGCTTGTCGTAAACCCTGGCTTCATGTGCCTCACCAAATACTCGCGGGAGGCGCCCCAGCAGCCGAGTTCTTTTGCGATGCAGCTTAGGAAAAATTTGGGCGGCTTTTTCGTGTCTTCTGTTAGGCAGCACGGCTTCGACCGCATAATCGAGCTGGAGTTTGACTGCAGTGGCGTGAAAAAAACCCTTCTCGTGGAGTTGTTCAGCAAAGGCAACGTGCTGTTACTCGACTCCGAAAAGAAGATACTCGGCCTCTTGGAGTGGCAGCGTTGGAGAGACCGCACCCTAAGCGTGGGCAAACAATACGAGTACCCGCCATCCGGCGTGAATCCCCTCGAACTCGACCGCGAAGATTTCCTAAAACTCCTTAAGTCCAATGAAGGCTCTGTCGCAGGCGCATTAGCTCGGATGGGTTTCGGCGGATTCTATGCTGAAGAAATTTGCTTGAACGCTTCGGTAGACAACCGCGCGAACTTGAGCGAGGTTGCTGACGCAGACTTCAGGCGGCTTTATGATTCAATGCGCGCGTTGGCTGATAAGACGAAGTCCGGCTTTAAGCCCAGCATTGTCTTGGACTCTGGGGGACGGCGGGTTGACGTCACCCCATTCCCATGCCGCAAGTACCTCAACTTCAGGCTTGAATCTTACGCGTCCTTCAACGACGCTGTTGACGAATACTTCAGCGACATGGAAAAACGCGGTCTTGAAGAACAAGGCAAACAGGCTTTGAACGAAAAATCCTCCAAACTCGAGTCCATACGAGCGCAACAGGACAAGGCGATTGAGGAACTCCAGTCTAAGGCAGACAAACACAGGCAGGCAGGGGACTTGCTCTACCAAAACATTAGTGCCGTGGAAGAGGTTGTGAAGACCGTGCGCGAAGCCCGGAAAAAAGGCTTGAATGATAAACAGATTACGGAAAAATTCTTGGAAGGCGCGTCCAAAGGAATCCCGGAAGCCAGGTTGTTCAAAAAACTAAGCAAAAACGAACTCACGCTGGAACTATAATTTCGCTTTTTTTTTATCGTACACCCCGTGAGGCAAACGAGTATAAACCGAACAATTGGTTCGAATCCCGACGGGAGCATAGAACCAGAAGACCGAATTTAGGGGCAAACTAACGCCCCCTTCTTAAATTTTGTTTCCAGCCAGCTCTTGAACTCTTTGTTTTTGTGTATTTTTGTATTGCTTCCTTTTTGATGTGCCAGTTTCGGCCTATCTTGACGGCTTCTATTCGTCCTTTTCTTGCGAGTAGGCTGAGGTATTCTTGGGTGTAGGGTGTGCCTTTCGCTGCTTCGGCTAACGTGAGGTATTCCGGGCCGCTTTTGAATGCGTCCAAGTACATGTCGAGGCTTCTTTCCACGTTTCTTCCTATGAAGTCCATGAAGGGTTTTATGTTTCCTAGGTCTGCTTTCTTTAGGCGGTCGTAGTATCTTTTGCGGTCTACTTTGAGCACCATGGTGACGGGGTAGCCGTGCCGCATGAGCCAGAGGTTCATGATGAGCCTTGAGCACCTGCCGTTCCCGTCCGTGAACGGGTGGATTTCAACCATCCTGTAGTGTATCATGGCAGCTATCTCCACGGCATTCAGCTTATCGGGGTTGCTGGTAACGTAATCCACGAATTCCTTCATGAGGCGTGATACCTTCTCGAACCTCGGGGGGCTCTTTACCGCCCCAAGAATCCGCACGTTAATCCTCCTGTACCTGCCTGCGTTCTCGTCGTCTATTCCAGAAAGGACGAGGCCGTGGACTTCGCGTATAACGTCCTCCGTTACCTGCATCTTCTTGGTCACGAGGCTTTCAAGCAGCTCGAATGCCTTCTGGTGGTTTATGGCTTCGAAGTGCTCCCTCAAGGGCTTGCCCTTTATGGTTATTCCCTCCTCTATCACCATCTGCGTCTCCCTGAGTGTGAGGGTGTTGCCTTCTATGGCGTTTGAATTGTAGGCGAGCTCAATGGCGAACTGGTGCCTGAGTCTCTCAAGGGCCGATTTAGGCAGCGGCCTAAGGGCGTCAAGCTCCCGCTTCTTCCGCTCAATGCGCTCGTTCAGGTTTTTATCAATCAGCATGATATATTATGGTATCGGATAACTTAAAAACTTATCTATCCGATATTCTGGCTGGTTTTTGGCAATAGCCACTAGGCAGGCAAGAATGCCGCTTTTATACCCCCGTTCTAATAGATATCCGTCGGCGGCAAATTGCCGTTGGCATGTAAATAACGTTGCTGATTTGTAAGCGCTCAATCGGGGCGATACTTTCAAAACAATGTCGCTGTGTGCTTGTTTTTATTTTGAATGTTAATTTTTTTAGGGTTCAAATTCTCAATTTTATGGGTTCTACCTTTGAATTTGTTTTTTTATATCCTAGTTCGTCTGCGTCATGTAGACGGATATATTGATGTTCTGGCATGGTAGTAATAACAACGTGTAATCTATAACCATGAACAAGAATATCTGGGTTGGAGTCGTGTTCTTGCTTGTTTTAGGCGTCTTGCTGCTGTTCCACTCTTGCTATTACAGGGGTGAAGAGCCTTTTAGGGTAGGCGTGCTTTTGCCGTTGACTGGTCCTGATTCTGTGGATTCTGACGAAGTTTTGGATTGGGCTGCCGGCCATATAAACCACAATGGCGGACTTGGCGGCCGTAAGATAGAGTTGGTGTATAAGGACACAAACGGGGCTAACATCAGCAGGTTGGCCGGGGAATTTATTGATGACCGTTCAGTTAGCATGGTGATTGGGCCTGGCACGAGCGCTGAGGTTTATGAGATAGCGCCGTTGTTCATTAAGCGCAGGAAGATTCTGGTAAGTCCGATGGCCACCGCCGGAGACATTCAGAGGCAGTTTGGGAAAAGAAAATATTTTTGGAGGACATGCCAGTCTGATGTTGCACAGATACGTTCCATACTTAAGGAGTTTTCTCTGAGGAATGTGACAAAGATGTCGTTGATTTACCCGCATAGCGCGTACGGTAAGACATTCTATGACTGGACAGGGTTCTTTGCGTTAGAATTGGACATGGAGCTTTTGAATCTTGTGGAGTATGATGAGTCTAGCAACCTCTCTAGCGTATTGGACGAGGCGTTAGAAGGTAATCCAGATTACATACTAACTGTCGCTTTTCCAACAGAAGCTGTTGAGTTCAAGAAGGAGTTGGACAAGAGGGGCGTTGGCACGAAATTATTCTTCACGGATGCGGCTGAGACTGAGTACGTGATTGATGAACTCGGTGATGCTTCAGATGGCGTTGAGTTGATGACGCCTGCCGCAGACCCAAACAGCGGTTTTGAGGAGGATTACCGGAAAGAGTTTGGATACTACCCGTGGGACTATGCGGCAGCGACATATGATACATTCCTGCTTTCAGTTTACACACTTGCAAGGCAGGAATACGCCAGCAAGCATTTCAAGAATGAGGGTATTGAGGAATCGTTTGAGAAGGTGATATCCGGCAAAGGCGAGAAATTCTCTTGGAAGGAAAGCGAAAAAGCCATAGAGCGGATACTTGACGGCGGCCTCCCTGACATTTCAGGGACGTCAGGCCCCTTAGAATTTGACAGAGAGCTTGGGGTCGACCCGCTTGAGTCTTTCTACTCCCTGAACCGGATTGAAACCAGGGGAAACTTCACCGATTTTTGGACGATAAGGAGGTTCAGCTCAAGCGAGTCTTCTGGCGTGGGCTTGTTGGAGGAGGACGCTTCAGCAGCAAGAACGAGGGCGAGCAATAAATACTCCATATTAGAGAAAGTATCGGAATTCAACCGCACCTTCGGCGAGCGAAAAGACTTGTGGGCTGTGTTAATCTCAACAAGCAGCGGCTGGGAGAACTATAGACACCAGGCTGACGTGCTTGCTGTTTACAGCATGCTTAAGAGAAACGGCGTTTCAGACGACCATATAATACTGCTGTCGGTGGATGACATCCCATGGGCTCCAGAAAACCCCCTCAAGGGCGACGTCCACCACGTGCCGCAGGGAGAAAACCTAAGAAAAGATGCAATAGTTGACTACTCCGGCGTAAAAGTCAACCTGCAGAATTTCAGGAACGTGATGCTTGGCAACAGGACTGGCGAAACGCCTGTTGTCTTGGAGAGCACCAATGAAAGCAACGTTTTTGTCTACATAGTCGACCACGGCACGCGCGGTGCCATCCCGTTCAAGTACAGTTCGCCGTTGACGTCTTCGGCCTTGACCCGGATAGTTGGAGAAATGTACTCAAACAACAGATTCAGGCAGATGTTTATGATGGTCGAGGCGTGTTTTGGCGAGAGTGTCGGTTTGAACATAACTGCGCCTGGCGTTGTCTATTTCACTGGTGCTTCAAAGATGGAATCCTCTTTTGGCGCAACCTATGAC
>CAZKCF010000026.1:0-8408 GCA_964551365.1 uncultured archaeon | reverse complement strand
ATAAAAAACAGGCTGGATTCCGTGCAATACTATTCCGGCGAGATGAAGAAGATAACATGAAAGCAACGCTTGAGAAGAAACTCTTCGAGGCTAAGGCAGTGTTCCTCGGGACAGGACTCACAGACACGGCACTAAACCTTATGGTGTTCTTCATGTTTTACGCGGTGATAACGGCCATACTAGGCTGGAGCCTCGCCTACGCGCTGGTTTTGAGTGTTATATCTGCGCTGATGCTGCTTATTTACAGGCTTCTGAGGGAGCAGGACATAATCGCCAAGATTGAGAAGGAGAACCCGTTCCTTGACGGCAGCCTGAAGACGGCGTACGACAACATCGGCGACGGCGGGAGAAACATAATCGTAGACGACTTGATGAAGACAGTATCACGCCGCATGAAAGAAGTGGGCTACTCCACGTTCTGGAGCAACAAAACTACTACCATAAAGATTGCGGCAATAGTCGTCCTGTCGTTCATATTCCTCTCGATTACAATACTCAGTTTCCAAGACTTCATGAGAGACATGCGGTTAGGCAAAGACCTGTTGGGGGGAATACGAAACGCAGGAGGCAGCGGAAACGACATACTAGACCTCGGAGGACTATGGGAGTCCTCTGAAAACTACAGCAACCCAGACGAGGAAAACAAAATGGGCGCTGAAGGCGGCGGCGTGCAGCCGGGGTTCAATGAGGGCCCAATACCTGGCGCCGGCTTGGGTGTGGGGACAGACGCGACGGACATATACGGTAACCCCAGTTCAGCGAACCTGTATGGTGAGGAAGTCAACATGGAGATTCATCCTGAATACGGCGGGGAAGTGGACGTTGAATATAAGCCGGGCGACAAGGACTTGGAGGAATTCAGCATATCCTCGGTAGAGTCGGCTAAAGAATACAAGGACTATCCTGTGGAACAGGAAGAGCTCGTTAGAAAATACTTTGAGAAACTTGTGGAGGGAGAGAAAACATGACTGAAGGAAGAGGCATTTGGAGTACAATAGAAACAAGACAAACTGAGGGAGCGAACACGGAAGACAAGACCAGAAAGACTTACTCTGAGGTAGGCAGCATATACGATTCAATAAGAAGAGAAATGAAAAAAGTCGTCGTAGGCCAAGACGAAACAATAGAACAAGTGCTGATAGCTTTGCTTACCGACAGCCACGCCCTGCTCGAAGGATTCCCAGGGCTCGGAAAAACGCTGATAGTCAGGACATTCAGCAGGATAATGGAGCTGGACTTCAAGAGGATACAATGCACGCCAGACATAATGCCCTCAGACATAACCGGAACATACATCATAGTCGAAGACGAGTTAGGCAAAAAAACGTTCAGATTCGAAAAAGGCCCTGTTTTCACGAACATAGTCCTAGCAGACGAAATAAACAGGGCCACACCAAAAGCACAATCTGCCCTACTAGAATGCATGCAAGAGCGCCAGGTTACCGCAGGCAACAAGACTTATGAGCTGGACAAACCATTCTTCGTGCTGGCTACGGAAAACCCGATTGAGATGGAGGGAACGTACCCGCTGCCGGAAGCGCAAGTGGACAGATTCCTCCTGAAAATCCTCGTAGACTACCCGAAAGCCGATGAAGAAGACATGATAGTGAGATTCTACTCCTCAGAACAGACTCCGACCGTGAGAAACATCCTCTCAAAACAACAACTGATTTCCCTCCAAAACCTGACGAGAAAAATGCCCATATCAGACGAACTGAGAAAATACGCCATAGAAGTAGTAACCCGAAGCAGGCCAAACAAAAACGACGCAGCCAAAAAACACTTAGACTACGGCGCATCACCCCGGGCGTCAATAGGCCTCGTCCTAGCGTCAAAAGCCAGGGCGCTTCTTAAGGGCAGAAATTACGTTAACAAGGATGATGTGAGGGCTATGGCGTATCCGGTGTTGAGGCACAGGCTCATACTGAACTTTGAGTCGGAGCGTAAGGGTATTACGACGGACAACGTCATATCCGAGATACTGGATGGGGTATAATGGCAATTGACCCAACGTTCTTGGATCAGCTCAAGAAGCTGACGCTATTGTCTCGGAGGAGGGTTTCCAGCGTTTATGCTGGAACCAAGAAGGCGGTTCAGACTGGCAAAGGCATCGAGGTCGTAGACTACACAGAGTATTTTCCGGGAGACGACCTGAAGACAGTGGACTGGAAGATATACGGCAGGACTGAGAAACTGTACATAAAAAGGTTTGAGGAGGAAAAAAACCTGCTCATGCACTTGCTTGTGGACAGCAGCTCAAGCATGAACTTCAAGACAGGCAAGATGCTCAAATTCGATTACGCTGGAAGCATCGCAGCCGGGTTCGCGTACCTCACCGTCAACGAGAACGAAAAGTTCTCGCTAACACTCTACGCAGACAACATACGCGAAATACTCAAACCTTCTAAGGGAAAAACACACTTCTTCAACGCTATAGAAGTCCTGAACAATGCGTGGCTTTCAGGCGAAACAAACCTCGCGAGATGCATGAGCCAGTACGCCAACACCATAAAATCAAAGTCGTTCGTAGTCATCATATCAGACTTCCTAGAACCCATAGAAACCCTAAGAGAAGGCATATACATGATCGCACGCCACTCGAAGGAGCTTATGCTAGTGCAGGTTCTGGACGAAGGCGAAATAAAGTTAGGGTGGAGTGATGACGTCTTGTTTGAGGAACCTGAGTCCAGAAACACTGAGCGCACGTACCTTAGCCCAACCTTTAAGAGGGATTACTACAACAGCCTGAAAAACCATGTCTATGCGCTTAAGGGTATTTGCGATGACGTTAAGGCTGATTTTTACACGGTTAGCACTGGGAAGCCGATATTCGACTCGTTTGTAACCGTTGTGAAGAGGGAGATGGAAAATGCCGTATCCATTTGAGGCACTGACAGTTGCAAATCCGGCGGCGTTGCTGGGGCTGTTGCTTATAGTACCGCTGGTTATATTGTATCTGCTTAAGCCGAAGCCGAAGCACGTTTTGTTTCCTTCTCTGATGCTGATAAAACGCGTTGAGAGGGTTAAGAGTTTCAGGTATTTTTTTAAGAGATTCATCCATGACCCTATGCTTATAATACAGATTATTGCCATAACCCTGCTGGTGTTCAGCATAGTTGACATGTCATACAAGGCTGAGGAGGTTGAAGACGTCGCTGAGTCAGTGGTCCTAGTTTTGGACGGTTCAGCAAGCATGCAGGCCATGGACACCAAGCCGAACAGGTTTGGTGAGGCAGTGTACATAGCCGAGTCTGTCGTGGGCAAGATGTCTGAAGACGATTCAGTGAGCATAGTTCTTGCGGAAAACGTTCCAATACTGCTCTTGAAGAACGGGAAGCCTGATAAGGCAAACATCATTCTGCCGAAGCTAAGCGGCGTCGACACGCCATCAAACATAGGGGATGCGATATTGTTCTCAAAAGACATTCTCGCGGGCGAAAACAAGAGCAAGGTGATATACGTTCTTTCCGACTTCGCCGAACAAAAGGGCTTAGACCCGCTTGTTGCTAAAAAAAGGGCGATGGACGAGAACATCAGCCTAGCGTTCATTAGAGTCGGCTCATCCGGCATGAACACGGGCGTAACGAAAATCTCTGCGAGAAGACTGCCTTCGGACAAAAACAAGGGCTCGGTTGAGTTCACAGTCTCCAACTTCGACCAGACAAAGGACGTAACGGTGAAAATATTCGCAAACAAAGAGGAAGTGGGTTCAATGACCAAAAAACTCAACATAAACTCGGACGAACTCTTCCACTTCGAGTACCCCGCAGGCTTCAAACAGCAGCTAATTGAAGTCCACATAGAAAACGAAGACGGCCTGAGTGTGGACAACACCGCCCACGCGATAATACCTCCGCTGGAGAGATACAACATACTGCTGGTTTCAGACGGAAGCTACGGAGACGACTACATTAAATTCGCCTTGGAGTCAAACAGCAATGCAGTAGTGCAAGTAGCCAAACCGCCCGTGGTTCCGGAACTGAACATATTCGACACAGTAATATTCGGCAGCTTCAGAAGCGACGACATACTGCCGGGAACATTTCAGGAGATGGACTCGTACGTTCGGAAGGGGGGTAACGTAATCTTCACGGCATCAAACAACCTGAACGCAATATCAAGCAGGATACCGTACATGCCCGTGGCAGTAGACAACCTAGTCGGCAGGGAAAGCCAGCTAGTGAGAGCGATAGGACACGAGCTAACAGAGAAAAAGGAGGTGGACCTGCAAGAAAGCATAGTGAAAGAATACTACATGGCGACACCAAAAGGCAACACAACCGTGCTGGTCAAAACAACAGACGGCACGCCATTAATCGCATACGGCAGCTACGGCAAAGGAAAAGTATTTTACATGGGCGTAAGCTCTAACCCCCTCTGGAGCAACTTTTACTACAGCTCATCATACCCAATATTCTGGAAAAAACTAGTGGAATGGATAAACATACCGGCAGAAGACGAAAAAACCAACGCATACAAAACAGGAGACTACCTGGTGAACACCAGAGAAAACACGACGGTCATAACCCCCTCAGGGAAAAAAATAACATCAAACACACTGCTACTCGACGAAGCAGGAATATACAGGATACAAGAAGGCAGCAAAGAAGACACGATAATAGTAAACCTGGAGGACCGAGACGAAACAGACCTTAGAAACATCATAAACCCCACGGAATTCGTGAAATCCGACAAATTCAGGCTCACCGAAAGAACAGTGCAAGTAGACAAACACCTGACGACAACAATACTCATACTACTAATAACACTACTTGTATACGAGGCATTCTACTACCGCAAAAGAGGATACTATGAGAAATAAAAAGACAATAACCCTACTGACGGCGATAACAATCCTAATAGCAACAGTTAACACAAGCAGCCTAAGCCCAGACTACAACGGACTGACAAAACTAAGTCCGGAAAGATACTCAGTGAACGCCACAGGATACTTCAGCGGAAGATTCATCAACACACTAAACAACACAATAACACTAAAATACGCCAGCGGAAACTGCACGTTCAACACGCCAGAACAACCCATAAGCCCGAACAACTACTTTGACGTGACCGGCGAATGCCCAATAAAAGGCAACGTCGGCGACACATACCAAATAAACATAGCGCTGGCGTACGACACAGACCAAGACAACAGGACGCAGCAGGAGTGGGGTCTGATGCGCGGCGTTATCGAGCCAACGCGGGAGAGGGTATCGCAAACGCTGGAAACCGACCTACTTAAAACGGTTTACGGCAGGGTTTTGGAGTTCTTAAAAGCTCTTGTTGGAATAAGGTTCGAGCATCCTCTAGTCTTCCTGCTGGTTGTTCCGGTGATGGCGTTGTTGGCATTCGGCGTCGGCTTTAATATGAACCGGAGGAAGGTTTTGTTTCTTTTAACACGGTTTTTTATTGTAATTCTTGTTTTGGGGGCTGTGGCGTCGCCGTACACGATGTATGGAGTTGACACTGTGGCAGACGTCACCTCAGTTTCGATACTGGTCGACGGTTCAACGAGCATGGAACCATATCACGACAAAGAGTATACTGCTAAAAAAATGCAGGCGACGCTGGAGAACGTGACGCTCGGTTTGTCTGGGATAAACAAAGTCGACTTGAACTATTTTTCAAGCGGAAACGCAACCGCTTTGGGTGACGCATTATATTGGAGCAGCATCCAGTCAAGCAACGAGAACAACGTTATTGTTTTGCTGAGCGACGGAGTAAACAACTACGGCAGGGACCCTATTAGCGTCGCGTCCATGATAGCAGCCACAAACACCACAATATACCCCGTCGTTACCAGCATATACGACCAAGACACAGCCGTAGTGGACATACTCGGAAGCGAAAGAACACCCGTCAACGCAGATTATGAGATGACTGTGCAGGTAAACAAGACCCTAACCGGGAAAGCAAACTACCAACTACACTTAATCGTGGACGGCAGCGAAAAAGAAAGCCGCACGATAACGCAGGAGGAAGACACAAAGCTTATAGGATTCTCGATATTATTCCACGACATCGGAGTGCACATAATAGAAGCCGTTGCAGAGCCAACACAACAAGACAAGTTCACGCTAAACAACAGATTCACCAAAACAGTAAAGGTCGTAGACAAGCCTAAGATACTGGTCATAACAGCACAAAACCAAACACCCCTAACGCAGGTTTTGGGCAAAATATACGACGTAAAAACAACAAGCCGCACGGGACTGGACTTCAGGGACTACAACGCGGTTTACTTGGACAACGTCCCAGCAATCATAGCCGACAACGACGCCACAGCGCTCAGGGAATACGTTCTAAACGGCAACGGTCTGGTTGTAGTGGGAGGTAACAGCTCATATGACATGGGGGAATACAACAACAGCCTAATTGAAGGCCTGCTCCCAGTAAAGTCGCTTGAAAACCCAAGAGAGAAGAGGAAACCGATAAGCGTAGTCTTCCTCATAGACATCTCAGCCAGCACGGAATACAGCATGGCAAAAGACTCGAAAATAGACCTGGAAAAAGCAATGGCAGTGAACATGATTAAAAACCTGAACATGAACGACTCAGTAGGCGTCATAGCATTCAACACAATGAGCTATCTTGTCGCAGGCATGAGGCCCATATCAGAGCAAAGAGAAAAAGTCATAGACAACATACTCCGACTGAAATTCGGCGGCGGAACAGACATCCTCCCCGCACTCCGCACAGCTGAAACACTGCTTGAAAACGAGCCGAACGAAAAATACGTTGTAATACTCTCAGACGGCGTGATACAACTAAGCAGATACATGCTCACAGAACAACAAGCAAAAACGCTCGCAGACAAAGGCGTGAAAATATACACAATAGGGATAGGACTTGACACAAACGTCCCAGTGCTAAGCAGACTAGCCACAGCAGGAAACGGAATATTCTTCAAACCAGAAGCATACCAGCGAATGAACATAGAATTCGGAGGCGCTGAAGAAGAAACCGAGAAAGAAAACTACGCGCTCGTAGCCCACAACGAGTACCATTTCATAACACAGAACTTGGACTTGAAGTACACGTACGTAAAAGGCTACAACAGCGTGATAGACAAACTTAACTCGCAGCTTCTTGTAACAACCAAAGCAGGGATGCCAGTCCTGACTGTGTGGAGGTTTGGTTTAGGCAAGGTTGCCGCAGTAACAACAGACGACGGCATACTATGGGGCTCCGAGTTCTACGGAACCAACAACGGAAAACTGATTTCGGCGCTGACGAACTGGGTTATAGGCGACATGGAGAAGAAGAAGAACGTTAAAATCCAGACGGAGGACGTTTATCTCGGCGACAAGACGCCCATTTACGTGGAGTCGGCAACGCAGCCGCAGTTGTTTGTGCAGACACCGGAGGGGGTTACAGTCGAGCTTCCTGTTAGGACGATAGGGTTGAACATGTACTCTGGAGAGTTCACGCCAACGAGCATGGGAGTGCACTACGTAAAAGCGAAGACGCAATACGATGAGGAAAACAACGCGTTCGCCGTGAACTATCCGCGAGAGTACGCGAAGATAGGCTTAGACTTGGACACGCTCGTCAAGCTGGCTGAAATCACTGGAGGAAACGTCTACGACTCCAGCGAAACAGACAAACTCGGGAAACAGATATTGACATTCACTCAAGAAGTGTCTAAAAGACACCTCAACAAACAACAATTCATAGGCAAGTACTTTATAATACTGGCACTAGCACTTTATTTTGCCGACACAGTACTCCGGAGAATAAACGAAATACTAATGCTGAAAAAACTCTAACGCTTCCTGCGGAAAAGCACCGTACCCGCAGACCGTGACTTAGACTTGACAATCCTATCAGGAACCCTATCAGGCTTACGCTTAGGCACCGTCAACTCTTCGCCCTTGTATGAAACACTAACGTAACCGCCCCTGTCCACGGGTTCAACAGCCGCCACATTAACCTCATTCTTATCAGGCGCATCATACTGCGGCCGCTCGTCCAAAACACTGAACTCCTCGCCAAGCTTCCTAGAGCCTGAGCCGACAACCGGAGAAGCCAGTATTTTACGCACGACAACAAACGCTATTATGAGAACAGACAACAATATCAGAACCAACATTATCGGAAGCAGATACTTTGAAGCATAAGCTGCGGCATCAGACAAAAAACCGCCGTATTTGCCGTAATCCATTTTAGGCAAAAACCCTGAAAAAAAACCGCTTGTGGAGTTGGTCTTAGTTTCTATGTCAGACATAAGACGCGTCACATTATCCTTCCGAGCGTCATCCAACAGAATATAAACGTCGCGGGATTTTTCCGCATAAACCATAGACTGGTCGTACTCCCCACCATTGAAGTACTCAAGCGCGAGACTAAGGTAAGTGGACGCGTTAGCCAACAAAACCGCTGTGGAATTATCAATCAACGCATTGCAC
>CAZKCF010000025.1:0-8512 GCA_964551365.1 uncultured archaeon | reverse complement strand
GCCTCCAGAGACCTTATCGCCTTTTTTCACCGTCGGCTTAAAGTCCCACTTCTTGTGCTTGTCCACAGAGTCTGCGGCAGTGCCCCGTAGTATGAAATCGCCGGACTGGGCTTTAATGAGCTCGAGAGGCCGCTGTATGCCATCATATATTGACTTAAGCAGGCCTGGCGCAAGTTCTGCGCATAGAGGTTGGTTTGTTCCCACCACGGGTTCGCCGGGTTTCACGCCCGACGTGTCTTCGTAGACTTGTATTGACGCTCTGTCGCCGTTGATTCGGATTATCTCTCCGACTATCTTGTCTTCTCCGACCAACATGACGTCGTACATTCTGTTTCCGCTCATGCCGTCTGCCTCAACCAGCGGTCCTGCTATTCGAACTACTTTGCCGTTCATTTTCTCAGCTCAAAGCCGACTGTATGGCGTATAAGACGCGATATTCCGGGGTAATCTTCGGAAGGGATTACTTGCACGACAGATTTCCGCCTTAAGTCCTCAGTCCGCTCGCCCAGAATCTCGAAAGCGTTCTGCGTCAACAGTATGAACGCCTCCTCGTCTTTGACTCTGCCGTAGACTTCCTCAATGTTAGCCTTATGTATTACCATCGCATTCTTCACGCCCGCGAGCCTGAAGCCCGCAACCGAATCCTCGTCGCCTATCAAGTATATTTCTCTATCAGTCATCGCCCAACCAACTGTTTTATCTCATCCGGCTGGAAACCGTTTTGCTTTGCAACTATTATTACTTTAAGATTATTTACCTCACGCATCTTGCGGTTAAGGAAAGACAACAGCGGAGACGCGCTAAGCGGAGCCATCATGCTTTTTTCATCCAGCTTGGTTTGTATGAAGTCTTTAAGCGACTGCTCTAAGGCAATCAAAGAATCCGCCCGCACAATATTAGGGATGTGCTTATTGATGTGTCTCCCGTAGGGTGTTTTATCGAGCATAGACTGCACGGCATTTAAGTCGCACAAGATTAGCGCGTCCAAGTGGTCGTCCAAAAACATTCCACCTGGGAGGACATAGTCTGCCGCCGGGACTTCATGGAGCTTGCACCTTAGGAGGTTTATTATGTTCATTGAATCTGCCTTCAGTTTCACGTAATACAACATGTCTCCTCGAACACTCCATAGCATGTGCGCCACCCATCCTTTGTCCAACGACGCGTCAAGCAACGGGAGGCTGTGATTTTTCGCGTAAACGCCAAACGCCTGGGCTGTGATATTGTGGTAGGGCTCCGGTATTTTGGGCAACAGTGCGTCAAAATCCTGGGACTTGGAGGACTCCCGCATCCGCTCAAAGCCTATCATGCCGAACGGCTGCAACAAATTGGCTGCCTCATCCCGCAGGGAAAAGTGGATGCCCCTCACGACAGTCTTGATGTTGTTTATGTCGTATTCACCAAGGAATATCGTGTGTAATGCACTCTGATCTTCCGACGGCGCAACAGATAGTATGTTCTCGTAAACCCTGTTGAAGTGTTTTGTCAATGCGTTTTCCAGCTCCCGTGGAGTCGGCTTGGTTGATAGGTCTTCCAGCTCCGGCGCGTAGTCTGTGTTGGAGAGGGACGCTAGTATTTCAGAAACGCTCGTGGCTTGGATGAAGGACTCGATTTCTCGTGGACTAAACAATTTGCCGTGCATGCCGCAGACTCTCCCGTAAAGGTACGCGTACTCTGAGCCGCTTCCTAACTTAATTTTCCTCGCGTATGCAGTCACTTTAATCAAACAAGATTTTGTTGACTTTAGGCTTCATTCTCGCCTTCATTCGCTCCAACACGACGTCAAGCCTGTTGTCCACCCGCACCAAGCCATCGGATGAAGTCAAAACCAATCCGAAACCAATATCAGAAGCCTTAACCTTAAAGCCATCGGGCGCTGAAACAAGGTCCTTAAACTCTCTGTCGACTTCGATAATTCCGCCGTCAAAGAGTATGGAGTCGCCGGTAAGCTTGTCCAACACCTTCTTTTTCCCAGCCTTAGTCAGGCTGAATATGCTGGACTTTGCGTTAGAGAAGACTTCCGCAATCATCTTGTTTTTCTCCAATTCCACGTTCTCGCATAACTCCGCCTTAGCCTTCCAAACAATCTGCTTCCGGACAAGCGAGGCCTCACGCTCAGCCCTACTAATCGCAGACGTGTATTCGGTTTCAGCCTGAAGCCGATACGTTGCAGCAACGTTTTCTGCCCCAGATTGTGCCTTACGCTCAATCTCGGCCATCTCTTTTTCCGCATCAGCCCTGATTTTAGCCTCAAGCTCCTTTAAGCCCATTTCTCAAAACACTTTACCGGAAGAAAGCAGTATCATGGCTGTGACAAAACTCAAGAGCGCGGCAATCTCGGGCATGACGATGAAAATCAGTATTCTGGTGCCCACCTTCTGGTTTCTTCCTAACGCTCCGATGCATGACGCAGACACCTGACCCTGCATTATGGCAGTCAAGCCGCCTAAGCCGACCACGATGCCGGCTGCAAGAGAAATCAAACCTTTTTCAAGCGTCATATTGCCGTTCATTATGCCCATCAGAATCATCACGCTGACAATGAACCCGTAAATGCACTGCGTCTGAGGCAACGCCTCAAGAATCAGAGCAGACGTGAAGTTCTTCTCGTCCTCAGAAGTCACTCCAGCCGCAGCGTTACCTGAAATCTCAAGTCCTTTAGCTGAGCTTAACCCAGACAAACCCATGCCTATGACTGCCCCGAATGCAGCCAAAACGGTTCCAGTAAAAACAGCGTTTATCAAATTGCCTAAAACTTCCAACATATCAACTCACCTCTCATTGTTTAGTAGTGTATTTCCTCTCCTCCCTGAACGGTTTGAACTCATAGCCTCCACTCCCGTAGAATGTGCCGAAAAACTCTACGTAATGTAGTCTCAAGTCGTGTACAAACGCCCCAAGGACGTTTATGAGTATATTTAGTATGTGACCTAAGATAAAAACACCTGCCGCCAAGAGCAACCCCACATAGGGAACACCCAAAGACATCTTGGCTAGGAAATTAAAGGTAACAGCCATCGCCGAAGAAGTTAAAGCCAACGCAAGAAGCCTGGCGTAAGAAAGGCTGTTTCCGACAAAACCAATAATCTCGAAAAAAAACATTACACTGTATCCTAAAAAAAGCAGGACAACACCCACCAACCCGAACGCCAAACCCACAGTAGAAAGAGTCTGCGGCAGTATTGGATTGGATTTAGGATACTGCGACGACAAAAAGATTGACAAACCCGCAAGAAAAACCAAAAGCGAAAGATTGCTCACCAGCGCATTCTTGAACTCCCGCCTTCGGATACAACCGTAAGCTCCGACAAGTTTCCCCAAAATAAGCTGCATGGCGCCGAGCGAGCAGACCACGACAAGCGAGGTAAGCACGTTGGAGCCGTAAAGCGGGTCAAGCCAAAGCGCGATGTGCTGTGAGTCAGTGCCAAGAAGGTATTTTGCGATGAAGTCGCCGAGGTAGCTTCCGGTCAGAAGTCCGACCAAGATTCCTGCAACGCCGCCGAACTTTAGTATAGTCGAAAAGTCTCTGACAGTCTGAGAGTAGTTCCCGTACTTTCTGTCAAGCAACAGCGCAGCGGCTATGACGAGCACGCCGTAGACGGCGTCGGAAAGCATTATGCCGAAAAACAACGCGAACGTTGGGGCGATTATTATTGTCGGATCGATGTGGTTGTAAGCTGGCGGAGAATAGGATTTAGTCAGCATTTCAAAAGAGCGGATGTATTTTGGGTTTTGAAGCAAGGTTGGAGCATCAGACGGGTTTTTGTCCGCGCTTATGGAATAAACGCCTTCGGTTTCACGCTGGATTAAGGACTCAACTTCGTCGCATTTTTCTAACGGAGTCCAAAGCCGCATGAAAGTTGTCTTCTTCGTCGAACCGCATCTCGTGAAGACTTCACAACGTTGTTTTTCAATGCTCAAGAGCTCGTCTGCCACAACAAGTTGTGTATACCTTCGCGCATAAACCCGCTCCAGACTACGCTTCGCCTGTTTTTTGTTTTCACGCACAGCAGAAAGATTCACGTTCACTTCATCCACCATCCTGCTCACCAGCCCGCTGCCCTCCAACTCAACAGCCTCAAAGTAAACGCCACTCAAAATCTGAGTCAACTGCTCGCGCCCGTCCTTGCACACGCATACGATTGCAGGTGTCATGCCAGCCGATTCCTCCAACGGCAACAGAAGGCATTCGCCGCCGAAACTTTCGTTGAGGCGACGCTCAAGCGCCTGATAGTTTTCCCGCGAAAGGAAGCCTGCGACAGTATACAAAAGTTTGCTGGAACCGAAGTAGCCGGCGTCAACATCAAGCTTGCGCAGCGGGTAATATCGTTCGAGTTTTTCGGATAGTTTTTTTTCCTCAGCATCTAGTCCAGCTAACTGATCCTGTAGTTCGCGCACTTCTTTTTCGGCTTGAGACAGCGTTTCTTCGGTTTTGCGGATGAATTCTTCATAAGGCATCTCGTCTACGACCACTTTCGGCGTCTTGTCGATGTTCAGCATCTCCTCGAGAAAGCTTACTTTGGGTTTGTGGAAGACGCCTAAGACTTCAGTAATCTTTCGAACCCTGAGCATCAGGTTGGAGACTTCAGCAACATTCTCAAGAGGCCTGTCTCGGGAAACGTCTTTTTTGCTTAAGAAGTCATTGCCCAAGAAGTCTATTTGGGTTATGCCGGCATCCTGCAACGCCCTGACCAGCCGGTCTTTTTTTTCATGGTCGAAGACGCAATCCAACCTGCTCATCCGAACTGGCGTTAACATTTAGACACCGAACTCGCTTAAAACCAAATCAACCGCTTTCCCGAAATTTTTTCTGGCCTTAGCCTGACTGACTTTAAACGCAGCCAAACCCTCCTGCATCATCTTATTGGACTCATACTCAGCCTCAAAACGGGACTTGTCCAAAAGCTTCTTAGAATCAACAGAAGCCCGCTTCCGCTCAACCTCAACGAGCTTCAAGCCATCCTCATCAGCTTTTGCCAAAAGCGCTTCAGCCTGTTTCCGAGCGTGTTCAATCTGGCCTGAGACAGCAGACTCGACTTCTTTTATTTTATCAAGCTCGTTCATGCTACTCAACAATGATTTCAACTATTTTGGCGTAAGCAGGCCGGGTTATGAGTATGCCCACAAGCACGCCCATGACTGTCGTGAACGCGAAACCCTTAAGCATTCCGGCGCCGATGCTTATTAACGGCAGCATGGCGGCGATGACCGTGAACGACGCAGTGAAGATTATGGTAAACGCCCTGCTTATGCTCTCTCTCATGCTCAGAACCCGCTTCTGCCCTTTTCTCCTGCTTAACGCCTCGTCGGTTATAACGACTTCGTGGTCTATTCCAGTGCCGACAGACGTGATGATTCCGCCGACTGCGGACAAGTCAATCTGCCAGTTTATCAACGCAGCCAGACCAAGCGTTATCAGAATCTCGAAAAGGCTGTTCATGATTATCGGGAGGGTAATAGATATGTTACGGTACCTGACGAACACGATGAGCGCGACGGTTATCATCGCTATGATGCCAGTATAGAACGCGTAACGCAGGAACTTCATGCCCAACGTGGGCGGCGTAGTGGACTTGGATTCCACCGTCGCCTTAGCAGGCAGGTTCCCGGACGTAAGCAGCACCTGATTTTTCTTGACCTCCATCTTAGCTTCCTCAAGAGTCCCAGCAACCCCTGTTATCATAGCGTCATAAACACACTCTCCGCGGGTGTCGAAGTTAAGCCTCGGAGAACTCTGCAACCCAACCAACTCAGAAACCCAGTCATCATAAGTCTGATTATCAGCCTTCACAATCCTCACAGTCTTAAAACCATCCTCCTCCAGCCGGTTCCTAACCTCGCCAGGCATGCGACTCTCATCACCAGCCAAAATAACATTCACATAACCGCTGCCTCTATAAGCCTCAAGCTCCATGAGCGCTGAATCCAAATCATTGAAAACAACAACAGGAATAACAGCACGCTTCAAGATGACGTCAATCGCGCTCCCGCCAAAATATATTTTATCATTTTCTCCTGAACCGCTGACATTCTGGAGCAGCGAGTAAGTCGAATTAGACATCAGTATCGTAGTATTCTGCGGCCTGTCCAAGAATATGTCGACGGGGCGACCCTTCTTTCCGGCACCAACCTTGCCAAAACGGCAGGCTCCTTCTGGAGTATGGCTGACTCTCACAGACCAGCCGTAGCCTTCGGACGCACTATACAATTCAACACCCTGCGGGCTTAAGTCTACTGTAATCTCATCGCCTATGACGGCAAGCTCGCCGTCAATCCGCTCCTCAAACCTGGCCTGCTGCTTTAGTATGTTTTCAATCTGCGTTATCTCGGCGGGGGATGCTCCCGCAATCTGTATCAAGAGGTACTGGTTGCCCCAAGGCCGGACTGGAATGTCCTTCAGACCTAATGAATTAAGCCTGTTCTCGATTATGCCCTTTTCCACAGCCATCGTGTCGGTGTCCAACGGCTTCTCCAACCTCAACTGAAGCTGCGTTCCTCCGGCAAAATCCAAACCATAGTCAAGGCCGTTGCCTGCGCCAATGCCTTTGCCGGCGTTGACAGGGATTATGTTCATGACGAGAAGCAGTGAGAAGATTATGCTGATTGCCAGCAGTATGACGCTAACGCTTTTGAAAAGTTTCTTCATCTGCTTGTTCATTTGGGCTTAAACCTCCTTTTTGACGACTCAAGATACCACTTAAGCAGTCCCGCGTTCGTGAGCCATGTCGTGCACAAGTCCGCTGCCGAGCCGATGATTATCACAGCTGATATGCTGGACAACGTCGCAACCTGTGTCATCGTCTTCGAGACGATTAAAACGACGGTCATCACAATCAACGTGGTGCCAGTCATCATGACGCCGGTTTTCATCGCGTCGTCAATCTGCTCGTTAACCTCCTCCTTCCTGTGCTTTAAGACACGGGTAGTCAATACTATGTCAGTGTCCACAGAGTATCCGATAAGCATTATCAAAGCCCCAAACGAGGCGGGCTCAAGCTGCATCCCAAGCATGCTCATCACGCCCAACGTTATTACGATGTCGAATATCGCAGCCTGAATGACCGCAACAGACGGCACAAAGTCCCTGAACTGTATGAAAACAACAATGCTCATGAAGACAAACGCCAGCAAGAACGCCTTTATGCCCTGCGCCCTAAACGTCGCACCCAACGTCGGGCCGACTGAACGAACATTAGCATTCTTCTCCTCAAAAACAACATTCACGTCCCTGCTAAGATAATAATCGAGCGCGCTGTCCAAGTCCTCTTGGTTCAGCTCTATTGCGTTAATCAAGAGGGTGTTGTTCTGGTAGTCTACGCTGACGTGTTGTTTGAACCTGCTTATTAGTTTGTCCTGCAGCTCGACGGGCGGCTTTTCATCCAACAGCACGGTGGCAGTGTCGGAGTAGCTTATTTTACCAGTATACTTTTCTATTATAGGAGTTATTGCAACTTCGTCTATCACGCTCGTAGTGACTACAGTGACTTTGTTCAGGTTTGACTCAACATCCCAGCCAACATAGACTTTAACGTCCTTCAAACCGCTCGCCGTAAGCTCTTGCGCAAGCTGCTGCGACTGCCCGCCACCGAGGTCCTGCTCGGTTAGAATGTCCATCCAAGTGCCGCCCTGAAAGTCTATGCTGAGCGGCAGTCCGTTGTAAGCCACCACAATACCCATCATCAGACCCAATATGATGGGCAACACAGTCAGCAGCTTATAAGACACTCTCTCGGTCAGCTTACTGTACATCCCGGGCATGTATACTACTTAAAGAAATCGAGTATAAAAGTCCCTCCAGCCTCAAAGCGCACACAACATACTATAGTTATATAATGTCTTCTGCCAATAGTTTATAGGCCAAAATGTTCAAGAAAGTGGTGGTTGGAGGCACGTTCGACGCGCTTCATCGGGGGCATAAGAAGATTATTGAGACTGCCTTAAGCATCGGCGAATCAGTTGTTATAGGCCTCACGTCAGACGAGTTCGCGAACAGATTCAGGTCGACTCTTGTGCCAAGCTACGACAAGAGGAGGACGAGGGTTGAAGAGTTCCTGAAGCAGTTCAAGAAACAATACCAGATTGTCAGCATAAACGACAGCTACGGCGTAGCGACCATAGACGAGGAAATAGACTGCATCGTCGCCAGCGAGGAGACGCTGCTACGCGCCGAGGAAATAAACACCATAAGGTTCAAGAAGAATCTTCCGAAACTGATTATAGTAGTAGTCCCATTGGTTCTGGCAGACGACGGAAAACCGCTGTCGAGCGAAAGAATCAACGCGGAAGAAATTGACGGGGAGGGCAGGATAATCTAGAATGAAGTCGATATTCGTCGGTTCTTCAGAAGCATACTCCGGGAAAAGCGCCTTCTGTCTTGGTCTTGGCTTAATACTCAAGGAGAGGGGTTTCAAGCTGGGTTACATGAAGCCTGTCGGAAACCTGCCTACGGACATGGACGGAACGCTCACCGACGAGGAGGCCGTGTACGCGAGCAAAATCTTCAACCTAAGAG
>CAZKCF010000024.1:4663-8599 GCA_964551365.1 uncultured archaeon | reverse complement strand
GGATATAAACAACACACAGGGAGATGTATATTATCCCTGCAAACACAAGCCCGCTTATAGCCGCAAACTGGAATAGCTCAAACATTTTGCCCAGTAATCTATAGTATTTAAGAATAAAAATACCCTATAACTTATCTATAAAATGGCAAGACCATCCTGGGACGAATATTTCTCAAAAATAGCGGAAGATGTTGCATCAAGGTCAACCTGCACGAAAAAAAGCAGACAATACGGCGCCGTAATAGTGAACGACAAGCGGGAGATTGTCGCAACAGGCTACAACGGAGTAGTCCGAGGCGCCGAACACTGTGACGAGATAGGGTGCATTAAGGAGGATATGGAAATAGAAAGCGGTATGGGCCACGGCATATGCCCGGCAGTCCACGCGGAACAAAACGCTCTGATACAGGCCGGCAGGAACAGCATGGGCTGCACGCTGTATTTGAACGGAGAACCCTGCAAAATATGCGCCAGACTCATAATAAACGCTGGAATCACACGGGTTGTGTGCAGCGGACAATACAGCGACAAAGAAGGCATCAACCTGCTCAGAAAACATGGCATTGCGGTCGAGTACATTAATGTGGAGCGATGAAGCGCGTTATCGGTCTTGTTGGCGGTATAGGCGCTGGTAAGGGAGTCATAACAGACTATCTGGTTGAGGAATATCATGCTTCATCTTACCGGTTCTCCGACGTCCTGAAAAGCATCCTGGAGGCGTTGGTTTTGGAGGACACGCGAGAGAACCTTCAGGCGTTGGGCGTGGCCTTGAGAAACGCCTTCGGCGACAACGTTCTTGTTGGCGCCATAAGAAAGAGCATAGAAAAAGACAACTGCAGGATTGTTGTTGTGGACGGCGTACGCTATCCCGCCGAAGCTGAGATGGTTAAAAGCTTCTTCGGAGGCATACTAGTATACGTTGACGCCCCCCCTGAAGTGAGACACAAACGCTGTCTTTTGAGGGGTACGCGCGGAGAACACGGCATATCCTTTGAGGAGTTCATGGAAAACGATTGCAAGAAGACTGAGAAAAACATCAGGGAGTTAGGAGCCAACGCAGACTTTGTTTTACAAAACGACGGGACGATAGAGGAGTTGCACGAGAAAGTTGACGGGATTGTTGGAGGTGGCGGTCAGCATGGAAAACCATAAAAAGATTATTGTAGCGTGCCTGCTTGTGCTGGGGGTTGTGTTGATGTGTTATGGCATAGTTTTAACGCAAAGCAGGTATACGTCGCATAGTGCGGTTTCAGCAATGCTTGTGGGAGTCATAGCCATATGCACCGTCGTGTGGATAATACGGAGGGACATGAAGGTGTTTTTGTCTGCTGGGAAAGCTAAAAACTCGAAAGAAGATGGAGTAACCAGGAAAAGAAGGCTGTTCAGGATTCTTGTGACACTAGTCCTGACGCTGACGGGAGCAATCAGCATAATCTATGGCGGAATCTTGTACACTAACAGGTGACGTTGTACAGCAGCGTTCCAGCGTTTCTGATAGGCGTTTTCGCAATAACCGGAGCGTATTGGCTTGCGACACACAGGTACGCCTAAATCGCTCACTGAGCGAGTCGTTGAAGCAGCTTAATATTTTCTCCGGCAAATAATTCAGCAGATGACAAAAAAGAGGGTTTTCTCGTTTGAAGCAGACGACTTGAAGTTGCCGCGTGCGTTAGAGTTGGAGTGGATTCTGGCAAATGGTTTGGGGGGTTACGCGTCTTCTACTGCCACAGGATTGAACACGAGAAAATACCACGGGCTGCTTGTGTCTTCAGACAGCAGGCTTGAACGGAGTGTTTTGTTGAACGCTGTTAGAGAGTATGTGGAGTCCGACGGCAGAACGACGTTGTTGTCTGTGAACGAGACCCCCGGCGGCTTAGAGGGGGGATACAATACGCTCAGGAAGTTTTTTTATGACCAGAATCAAGCCATCTTCCAACACGTTTCAGGGGGAATTCGCCTTGTTAAGAACATTAGTGTACCGTACGGCAGAAACGCGGTTAAAATCTCGTACGAAACCGAGAATAAAGGCGAAAAAGAAGCAACAGTAGTCCTAAAGCCGTTTGTCAGCATGCGGGGTATACACGAGCTTAACACAACCGACAAAACATTCTGCTGCAACAGATTGGACGACAACACAATCAAAACAAGCTGCAGCAACAACCATATCACAATCCACGCAAACAGCAGATGGAATGCGACAGAAGACAGGGAAACCGTCTCCTACAGGAGAGAGCGCGAAAGAGGCTACTGTCCTGCGGAGATGTTGTTTTCCCCGGGATTCGTCAAACTTAATCTAGAGAAAGGAGATAAGAAGCGCGTGATTATCAACGCGTTTGGAGGCGCAATAGGTGATGTGTCGCTGGAGTCCTCAAGAAGAATCGCAGTAGAGCAGCGAAAAATTGTGGGGATTACCGGTAAACAATCTTCTCTCTTGACGCCGTTATTTTCTGCGGCAGAATCGTTCATAGCAGCGAGGGACGGAAAAAAGACGGTGATAGCCGGATACCATTGGTTTGGCGACTGGGGTAGGGACGCCATGATATCTCTCCCAGGCCTGACGCTGATTAACGGGAAACACCAGACTGCTGAGAGCATAATGCGGCTTTTCCTCAGTAAAGCCAACGGCGGGCGCATTCCAACAAGATTCCACCCGAACTTAGCTTATGAGGACTTTGACGGCACACTCTGGCTCATCGACAGGGTGCATCAGTACGCGAAATACGCCGGCTTGAGTAAAACAAAAATTTTCCTAAAAGAACACTGGCAGACAATAAAGGAGTCCATAGCCAGCTACAAGCTTATGGAAAAAGACGGCTTGATACAACACAACTCTGGAACGTGGATGGACACGCTGGCAAGAAACAACGCCGTTGAAATACAAGGGCTCTGGTATAATGCGCTGAAAGTTGCTGAAAAATTGGCTGTGATGGTGGATGGCGACTTAATGCTGGACGATGTTATAGCGTCTTGTGAAAAAAACATTTTAAGGGAGTATTGGAACGGGCGTTACTTAGACGACTGTCTTGGAGACCACACATTAAGGCCCAACCAAGTAATAGTTTTGTCGCTGGACTACTGCCCAGTCGACAGAAAAAAGGCTCTTGAGATTCTGAGTGTCGTCGAACGCGAGCTTTTAACGCCATTTGGCTTGAGGACGCTCTGCCGAAGCGACTTAAAGTATCAGCCAAAATATGAAGGCAACGTAGAGCAGCGGGATAAAGCATACCACAGTGGGATAGTCTGGCCCTGGCTCCTAGGACCCTATGCAAAAGCCTGCGTAAAATACACTGGAGAAAAAGGCGCTGGCAGGATGAGGAAGATTCTTGAGGAATTCTTTGAGCTGGCGGTTGTTAAAGCGGGGTTGGGCACGGTAAGTGAAGTATATGATGCTGAAGAGCCGTTTAAACCCGGAGGCTGCATTTCACAGGCCTGGAGTGTTGCCGAACCACTTAGAGCCTACTTCGAGGACGCGTTAAACATGCGGCCGCCGTACGAGACAGTACTATCAGAATTAAATTAAGACAGCTTTCGGTTAGTCTCCTTGCTGTTAAACTTTCCTCTGACCAGTTTTGCGAAATTAGTCACAAGCCACGAGTAGTCTGGCTCGGGAACAGCCTTCTTGTCTATTTCAGGAACCTCATTGAAGGCTTCAATAAGGAAAGGATTCCCTTCTCTGTCAATACACCACTCAACCGCGTTAAAGTCGAAGTCAAGCATCTCATTCAATCTCATCGTCCACTTTTGGATACGGTCTTCAACATCGGCTATGCAGCCGGAGTCAGCGTGCAAATACCTCCCCAACCCATAGGGCGCAGGCTCCCACTTCACGAACAAAACGTCTTTCTTCCCGACGCAGTAGACGCGATAATAGTCTTTATGTTGTATGCGCTCCTGCAAAAGCAGTATGTGGCGGTCCTTCAGCGCATCGTATATGTT
>CAZKCF010000024.1:0-4653 GCA_964551365.1 uncultured archaeon | reverse complement strand
GCGTCTTTGAGGGATTTTACTTCATAGACGTGCTCCCATGCTGAGCCGTTGTGCGGCTTCATCACGGCCGGAAACGTTATCTCTTGTTCTATAACAGACCAATCGGGTTTGGAAACGTACTCTGGAATCTCGTATTCGTTGGCAATAAGCGGTAGCATAACAGTCCTCGGCGAGGGTATGCCTAGTTCCGAACAAAATTTCATTTCAACCAGCTTGTTGTTTATCTCCGACGCAAACGGGTTGTTTATAACATAACATCCGCTGAGGGAAGCGAGCTTGAGGTACTCTCTCAGATAACGATCCTGAAAGCTGAGTCTGTCCACGATAACCCTGTAGTCAACCTTACCCAACGCAGGCAAATCATGCAGAGAAAGGAACTCAGGATGCAAGTCGTCCAAGAGACGCATCACGTCAAGTATAAAAGCCTCGTCCCTATATTCCAGAACCCCAAGTTTCATGGCAAAACCGTTAATGTATTACATGCGCGATTTATATAAGCGCCGAAACAAAAGTCTTAACTGTTTTATGAGAATCGGTTTTTTTTCGTGGGAGTCTCTGAATTCAATCCCCGTTGGAGGCGTCGCGGCAGTAGTCACGCAGCTTTCCGAGGCGCTGGCTAAGCTGGGTCATGAAGTGCATGTGTTCACGCGAATGCCTGCAGGCTACCCTGAACATGAGTTAATCAACGGCGTTTACGAGCACAGGTGTGTTAGCCCGCACTGCGAGGATTTCATAGAGTATATGGACCATGTGGGAGACGCTATGGTCAGCTGCTACCACTGGGCTAAGCGCGAATACGGCGGATTCGATGTCCTGCAGGGCCATGACTGGCATGTTGTGAACGCCCTGTCTAACATAAAACACAACACCGGGAAAGAGTTTGTGTGGACGTGCCATTCCACAGAGTGGGGTAGAAACGGCAACGCGCAAAACGACTCATGGTTTTCGGCGAGAGTCCGCCACCGAGAATGGCTTGGAGGCTATCTGTCAAAGAAGGTCACAACAGTATCGTATGCAATGAAATATGAGCTTGAGAGGCTGTATCAAGTCCCATGGGATAAGATAGAAGTCATCTACAACGGAGTCAACACACAAGACTTCAACATTAAAGTAGACCCCGGTAGAGTCAAAGAAGGCTATGGAGTACACCCTCTGGCGCCTGTTGTGTTGTTTGTGGGCAGGATGTGTCACCAGAAGGGGCCGGACCTTCTTTTGGAGGCTATTCCCGACGTCTTGGGCTTCCGGAACGACATAAAGTTCGTGTTTGTCGGCGGAGGCCAAGGCATGATAGACCACATCTGGGGCAGGTCAAAGTACTTGGGCGTTGACTGGGCGATAAGAGTCTTAGGCTACGTTCCAGACGACGTGAGAGTAGAGTGGCTTAAAGCGTGCGACGTAGTGTGCATGCCCAGCAGAAACGAGCCCTTCGGCATAGTCGCCTTAGAGGCTTTCGCAGCAGGAAAACCCGTCGTCGCAACAGACATCGGAGGGCCATCAGAAATCATAGAAAACTTCGCGACAGGCGTTAAAGTCTACCAGACGCCCGAAAGCATCGCATGGGGCCTCAAGTACGTGTTCGGCGACCCCACAGGCGAAAACATAAAAAGAATGGGCGAACGCGCGAAAAAAGAGGCTGGGAAATACGACTGGGAGGAGATTGCAAAACAATACGTGAGAGAATACAAAAAAATCTGAGCAAAACTTAATGCCCTCGCATAGTGGATTCTGCGCCTTTAACTGCTTTTTCCTTGAGGAGCGTCTTTTTCAAGACTTTTTCCTTGAAGTCTGACAAAATTGCCTGATAGTTTATGCCCGCGTCATAAGGCGTGCCGTGATGGCTGAAGTACTCGTGCACCGAACCGTCGCCCCAGCCTTTCGTGCACATGTAATAGTAGTGGTCTCCAATCCCCAGAAGACGCCAAATCCTCAGAAGCTCCTTGTCGCCTGAATCCTTCACCTGCCACTCCAAACCCTTAAGCTGCGTGAAACACAGATGCTGCATGTGGTTCCCAAGCCACGCGCTCGGATCGCGCTCCATGTCAGCCCAAGACACGGTCTCATACCATGGGACGTTAATCTCTCCTTTAGCGTAGTATTTTTCCACCACTTCGCTGGGCGTGTTGAACTCGAGATGCTGCCAGTTTAGTATCTGGTGTGGCAGAGCCTTAAGGAACCAGAATATGCCCGTGTCCTCCCACTGGTGTTCCCCGAACGTCTCATAGTCCATGAAAAGGTTTATCGTGTCTCCGGGCGTCCCACTAAGCCAAGACGCGTATTTTTCCGCAGTAAGCGGCCAGCCTTCCCACCATTTGGCGCTGAACCTGTAGCCTATGTCGTCGCTCAGGCGGTAGTTTCTTAAAATCACTTTGATTTTGCCGTCTTTTCTCCTGTAAAGGTAGTTCGGGCTCTTCCATCCTTCGAGTATTCGCTCGATGCCTTCGGTCACGATGGCTTTAAACCCCATTTCTTCTATTGTCTTCGCTAGTTCGTTGTGGTACAGTAGTTCGGTGTTTCTGAACACTTTAGGCTTAACCCCCAAAAGGTCTTTCATAAGCTGGCTGTGCATTTTAACCTGCTCTATGAACTCAGTGCGGTCCTCAAAAAGGCTGACAAGCGAGTGAAAATACGTTTCCCCCAAAAACTCAACGCACTTGCTCTCAGCCATCTGCTTCCAAGTCTCCAGCAAATCAGGGTCCCAGCGCTCGCACTGCTCCAGCAGAATGCCGCTTAAGGAGTAGCTGAGCTTGAATTTTCTTTTCTCGCTCTTGAACTGGTCTATAAGCCACAGTATCGTGTTGTTGGCCGGCCAATAACATTTTCCGGCAACCTTATGCAACGTCCACTCGTTGAGCGCTGTGTCAAAGTACCGTTCCTCAAGCTTATCCGACAGGTTTCCGTCAGGCCAAAACCACCTGAGCCGGTAGGGTTGGTGCACCTGAAAATAAAGGCATATAGAGGTCATAGCTTCCTCCTGCCGTTGTTCATGTTGTTCGATGAAAACGCCTTGCTCACAGAAAGGTCGTGAGCTACAAAGTAGTTTTGCACGAGCTCGCGCCAGTCTGCAAGATGAGACAGTTCTTTAGCGTTCAGCCTGCGCTTGGACAACTCATCCTTGGACATGGTGACTATTTCGTAGAGTTTTTTAGCCAAGTCGTCGACTATTTCGTCGAACTCGCGGCCCTCCCTGTGAATCACATACACGCCGGAACCCTTGCCTTGGATGAACATGCCGAAGCCGGACAAGTCGGTGGTTATAGAGAGCCCACCTTGGGCTGCAACCTCAAGCGGCGTGTAACCCCACGGCTCGTAGTATGATGGGAACACTCCCACATCGCACGTCATCGTCGCCTCGTCGTAGTCCAATGACAGAAGCCGGTCTGCTGAAGACAAGTATGCTGGATAGTATATCACCTTCACTTTGTCTGAAGACCGGTTCAAAAGACCGTTGGCTTTAAGATACTTTATTATGAGGTCATCATCCTCACTCTGACTTAACTCGAATGCACACAACGGCGGATTCTGCCCTGAAAGCTCCGTGAAACGGGCGATGAACTTCCTGCACTTTCCAAGGAAATCCTCACTCAGCACGTTCTTAGGCATCTCGCCTTTTATGAGCGAGTCCATTATGCTGTCTTTTATCTCAGGCAACGCGCTTTCAACATGGTCGTTCATTTCCTCATACAGAGACTTGTTCTTCAAGACCTCTATGTTCTCGCCCTTCACGCCGGCCGGGACGAAAATAAAGACCACAGCGTTCTTGCTTGCCTTGTTTTTCTTGAGCATCACATTCAATTTACCGAGCGCGCCTATGAAGACGTCAATCCCCTTGTTGCGGAACTCATACCTTCCGGAGAGGAAAATGCTGCGTATGTCATAGAAGTCCATGCTATAGTATCTTGAAAAGTAGGCTGTGAGGAAGTCGCGCGTCTGTATCCTGTTTTTACGCCTTAAGACAGTCAACTCCTCAATGCTGGGGAACTTTTTAGTGTCAAGCCCGTTGGGAAGTATTATGTCAGGCGCCCTGCCCAATAAGTACTGCGCCTCCTTGCCGGTTATCATGCTCACTGTGGTGAATACGCTGGCGTTGTTTGCGCACGCCATCTCCATGGTGTGCTTGTCCAAGACGCCGTATTTTCTCGCCAACGCTATGGAGTCAACCTGCTCTCGCTTGGATATCATCTTGTACAAGTCCACATTGTTCCCAGCTAATGTCCTGCCAAGCATCGTCGCGTGCGTCGTGAACACAGTCCCCACAGGCGCCTTCTTCTGCTTAAGGTAAAGAAGAGCGCCGCCTGCAAGCCACTCGTGGCATTGCACTGAAACCCTCGTGCCCTTGAAGGGTTTAGCCTCCAAGAGCTCTTTTATAAGCATTCCTGCAGCTGTAGACCAAACAACCGGCTCAGTGAAGTCGTTTGTCGAAAGTAGCGAATCCACCTTAAAGTCAAGCCATAGGCCGGTTTTTATGTCATTCGCGTTCTTCATGAAGCCGTTGACTTCAAGCAGTATCGCATTAGGTTTCCCAGGCACAATCCAATAGCCATACCTGCATATTATGCCCTCCTTGCCGAGTTTGTCGAAGACGCCCTTCAGCTCCTTAGGCGCATCCTTCTCATCGAACTCCAAACGCGTCTTCCTCGAGTCATAGCTGTCTCT